>DTZQ01000073.1 GCA_012961305.1 Armatimonadota bacterium
ATTGCTGCTGCGCCACGTGGAGGAAGAAGAGGTCCAACGTACCCTGCGCCTCATTACGGAAGCCGCCACCACCGCAGCCCAACAGTTGCGCCGCATGCAGAGTTTAGCCCGCGTTGGTAAAGCCTCCGCCCCCTTAGGCTCTTGTGACCTCAACGCCGCCGTGCGGGAAGCCTTGAAACTTACCCGTCCCCGCTGGCGGGATGAAGCCCAGCGCGAAGGAGTTACCATCGAAGTTAAAACCGCTTTACAGGAACCTCTCCCCCCCGTCCAGGCCAACCAGCAGGACTTAGTCGAAGCATTGGTGAACCTCATGGTCAACGCCATAGAAGCCATGCCCGAAGGAGGTACTTTAACCGTGCGTACCGGATGGTACGGGGAGCAGTTGCACGTCAGCATAGAGGACACTGGGGTGGGAATGTCGGAGGAGGTACGGGCCCAAATGTTTGACCCCTTCTTCACCACCAAAGGCCACGACGCCAGTGGACTGGGCTTGAGCGTCAGTTACGGCATCGTGGACCGCTCTGGGGGCAAACTGTGGGCCGAAAGTCGGGAGGGGCGGGGCACTACTTTCCACCTGACCCTTCCCCCGGGGGAGGAACAGCCGGAGGAAACGGTCCCTCCCCCGGAGGCGGCTCCCGGCCCCCGGCGCATCCTGGTAGTCGAGGATGAGGAGAACCTTCGCCTGCTGCTGACCGAACTGCTGGAAGAGGAAGGGCATGAAGTCGTCTCCTGCGCCAGCGGAGAAGAGGCCCTGGAGCGATTTCGCGAGCAACCGTGCGACTTGGTCTTCACCGACCTGGGCATGCCAGGCATCTCCGGCTGGGAAGTTGCCGCAGCCATTAAAGACCTTGATGCCTCCGTGCCCGTGGTAGTAGTCACGGGCTGGGAGGGGCAGGTGGACGAGGTAGAAGCCGCCGAACATCCGGTAGATGCAGTGCTCGGCAAACCCTACGATTTGAACGAGGTGTTGCACCTGGTCAACACCTTAGGACGGTCTGCTGCCCCATGAGACGCACCCGTTCTGCCAGTGCCAGCGGATTTCAGGAGGTTACCGCCCGCGTGCGGGAACTTTACGCCGACCTGCGGGCCGGGAAGGTCGCTCCCGTCTACCTGTTCTACGGAGAGGACCACTACCTGCGGGAACAGGTCGCCCGCCGGACCATTGGCCTGTTAGTGCCTCCAGCCAGTCGGGCCACCAATGTCACCGTGCTGCCCGGGCCGACCGTAACCGCCGCGCAGGTGCTGGGCCGCCTGGAAACGGGTGGGTTCCACTTCGGCGAGGCCGACCGCCGGGTGATTTGGGTGCAGGACGCGCCCTTTTTTACCGCCCCGCGAAGCACCCCGTCCCCCCCAGGAGCGGAGCCCTCGGAGGCAGGCCCCAGCATCCCCCCCGAAGCCTCGGAGGTGGAAGCCCTCTACCAGCGGTTGAAGCAGGGCCTGTGGGAGGATGTGGTCCTGCTCTTCACCGTGGCCGGAAAAGTGGACAAACGCCTACGGCTCTACCGCCTCGTGGAACGACAGGGGGTAGTAATGGAGTTTCCCGCCCTGAGGGGGGAAGAGGAAGTGGAGGAGTTTGTGCGGTTGAAACTGCGCCGCGAACACAAGGACATCGAACCGCAGGCCCTGCACGAACTCATGGTCCGGACGGGCACCTCGGCCCAAGCCCTCACCAGCGAAATCCAAAAGTTGGTCACCTACTTGGGAGAACGTCCGACCATTACCCACCAGGACGTAGTGGCCCTGGTTGCCCCTACCGCCGAACTGAGCGTTTTCGATTTGGTGGACGCAGTGGCGGAGGGAAAAACCACCGCGGCCCTGGAGCAACTGAACGGCCTGCTGGCCCAGCGGGCCTCGCCTTTCCTGATTCTGGGCATGCTCATCCGCCAGTTTCGGCTCCTGCTGCAGGCCCGCTACGCCCTCGACCACAACCTCTTAGCCGCTCGCCCCTGGCAATTGGACCCCCGCTCCTTTAGTCAGGCCCTTCGTCGCCGGCAGGGGGAGCAAAGGCTGCTCGAACGGGTACAGGCAGCCACCGCCGAGGTGTTCCCTCAGGGCGACAAAATCAACCTCTGGAAGCAGCATTATTACGTCCTGTGGAAGGTCTTCTCCCAAGCGGAAGCCTTTACCCCAGAGCAACTTACCGCGGCCCTGAAACGTCTGCTGCAAGCCGACCTCTCCCTGAAGACCTCTTATCTCCCCCCGGAGGCGGTGCTGGAACTGCTGGTCATTGACCTCTGCCAGCCTTTGGAACAGGGGACCATCGTGGACTGGGAGGA
>DTZQ01000074.1 GCA_012961305.1 Armatimonadota bacterium
CGAACCATGCGCATCATCAAGCAGAACCTCTTCTGGGCCTTCTTCTACAATGCCCTGGGCATCCCCATCGCCGCCGGAGTGCTCTACCCGTTTTTCGACCTGCTGCTCAATCCCATGTTCGCCGCGGGAGCCATGGCCTTCAGTTCCCTGTTGGTGGTGACCAATTCCCTGCGGCTGCGGAAGTTCGCCCCGCAGCCGTGATTAGGTCGGAGGAAGGAAATCATGCACGCCGTGGTTTGCATTAAACAGGTGCCCGATACCACCGAAGTGCGCATTGACCCCCGGACCAACACCTTACAGCGCAAAGGGGTGCCCTCCATTGTCAACCCCTACGATGTGCACGCCGTAGAAGAGGCCCTGCGGCTGAAAGACCGCTATGGCGGCAAAGTAACCATCCTCAGCATGGGCCCCTCTCATGCAGCGGAAGCGGTTAAAAGGTGCATCTCCCTGGGGGCCGATGAGGGCATTCTGCTCTGCGACCGGGCCTTCGCCGGAGCGGACACTTTGGCCACCTCCCTGACCCTGGCCCAAGCCCTGCGCCGAATTGACGCTGCGGAACCCATAGACCTCATCTTCTGTGGAAAGCAGGCCATTGACGGAGACACGGCCCAAGTGGGGCCGGGGATTGCCACCCGCCTGGGAGTTCCCCTGTTGACCTACGTGCTCCAAATCGAGGAGGTGAACTGGGAACAGCGGTATATCGTGGTGCAGCGCAAATTGGAAGAGGGGCGGGAGCGGGTGCAGGCCCCCCTGCCTGCCCTGCTGAGCGTGGTGAAGGAAATCAACACCGTCCGCTATGCCTCCTTGCCCCACTTCATGCGCGGGCTGCGCTATGAAGTTGAGGTCTGGAACCGGGAGGCGCTGGAACTCCCCCCGGAGTGGGTGGGATTGAAGGGCTCGCCGACGCGGGTGACCAAAATTTTCGCCCCGCCGACCAAGCCCGGAGGGAAAATCATTGCCGGAGATGACCCCCAAAGGGCAGCGGCCCAGTTGGTAGAGGAGTTGTTGCAGTTGGAGATAAAACGAGAAGTGTGAGGGGAAAACCATGGCCGTACAGATTGACCCCGACAGGTGCCTGGCAGTATGTAACTATTGCGTGGCCATTTGCCCCTCAGAAGCGGCCCAGGTCGGGCCGGATACGGCGGTGGTGGAGGAGGAGAACTGCACCGACTGCGGTTCCTGCGTGGAGGTTTGTCCCACCGACGCCCGGCAGGTAACGCAGCCGCCGCGGGCCTCCCGGGTCACTTTGGCCCCCGCGCAGCCGGAGGGCCCCCCGCCGCCCAAGGAGGAGTTCCGCGGGGTACTGGTCTTCGTGGAGCAGGCGGAAGGTCAGGCCGCCTCTGTCTCTTGGGAACTGCTGGGGGCCGGCGCCCGACTGGCCCGGGAGTTGGAAGTGCCCCTCTCCGCTGCGGTGCTGGGAGAGGGAGTAGGGCCTTTGGCCCAAGAGGCCATCGCCTACGGAGCCGACCTGGTGTACCTCTTGGAAGACCCCGTTCTGCGGCGGTATCGCAACCAACCCTACCGACAGGGCCTGGTGGGACTGATTCGCCAGTACAAGCCGGAAATTGTGCTCTTGGGAGCCACCACTTTGGGACGCGATTTGGCGGCTTCGGTAGCCACTGAGTTGCGCACCGGCCTGACAGCCGACTGCACCGAACTATCCATTGACCCGGAGAATAGGTCGTTGCTCCAGACCCGCCCGGCCTTTGGGGGCAACATCATGGCCGCGATTCTCTGCCCCAACCATCGCCCTCAGATGGCCACGGTGCGCCCGCGGGTGATGGAAATTCCCGTCCGGGATTCCCACCGCCAGGGGAAAATCGTGCAGGAGTCGCTGGGCCTGAGGGAAGAAAAGGTGGAGGTGAAAGTGCTGGAGTTCATTCCGGAGCCTGGGGCCACCGTGCACCTGGAGGACGCGGAGGTCATCGTGGCCGGAGGGCGCGGTTTGGGGGAAGCCAAGAACTTCGCCCTGCTGGAGGAGTTGGCAGAAGTTCTGGGGGGCACCATGGGGGCCTCCCGGGGAGCGGTGGACGCCGGCTGGATTTCGCCGGAACATCAAATCGGGCAGACCGGCAAGACGGTGCGGCCCCGGATTTACTTCGCCATCGGCATCTCAGGAGCGGTGCAACACGTAATGGGCATTCGAGGTTCGGAGGTAATTGTGGCCATCAACCGCGACCCCGGAGCACCCATTTTCCGCGTGGCTGACTACGGCATCGTCGGCGACCTGTTCCAAATCCTTCCCCCCCTGATTGAACAGTTTCGGGAGCGGGAAGGAAGCAAGGCTTTAGCCGCTCAAGACGTTCTGCAGACCGCCTGAAGGCTGGACTCCGGGAAACGGTGCACATAAACCGAAGGAGGTAACCCCTATGGCTGTTACCATCACCGTCAAAGGGGGAGTTTGTCAGGGAGGAATACACCAGGTGGGGCAGGTGATTACGGTAGAGCGCACCACCCCGAGTGGGATGTGTTTGGGTGCTTGGAACGCTGTCGCGCCGTATGTGACTGCGTTGCTGTTCGGAGCGGATTTCCCCTGGGAGCGGGAGAAGGGCCTGGCAACCATTCATTGTCCCGACCCCCAGGGTATTACTCTGGAACTGCGTCGCAGGGAGGGAAGGAGGTGACCTTACCATGCCGTTGATTACCGTGGATGGCCCGCGCCTGGCGGAGGTAGAGCGCAAGCGCCAGTTGGTGGAGAAGTTGACTCAGGCAGCGGTGGAGGTGTACGGACTGCCCAAGGAGGCCATCATCGTGCTCATCCGGGAAAACGCCCCGGAGAATGTAGGCGTGGCTGGCCAGTTGATTGCCGACCGCCACCGCGAGGCGTAGGTAGTGCCATGCGGCGTTTTGAAGTTATCGTCGTGGGGGCGGGGCCAGCGGGTACGGCAGCCGCGTACCTGCTGGCCCGGGCTGGCTTGGAAGTAGTTCTCTTTGAGCGCGGGCCCTACCCGGGCAGCAAGAACGTCATGGGCGGGGTGCTCTACACCCGTATGATGGAGGAAATCATCCCCGGCTTCTGGCGCCGGGCCCCCCTGGAGCGGCCCGTGGTGGAGCAGAACCTCTGGATTCTCTCGGCCGATGCGGCCTTCAAAATCGGCCACCGCCACGAGGTTTTCGCCGCCGAACCGCCCAACTGTTTCACCGTGCTGCGAGCCAAGTTCGACCAATGGTTCGCCCAACAGGCGGTAGAGGCCGGGGTTTTCCTCGTGCCGGAGACGTTGATTGAGGAACTGCTGGTCGCAAACGGCCGGGTAGTTGGAGTGCGGGCCGGGCGGGAGGAAGGCGAAGTGTATGCGGACGTGGTCGTCCTGGCCGAAGGGGTCAACGCCCAACTGGCCCAGCAGGCCGGCCTGCGCGAGGAGATTGCACCCCAGAACGTGGCCGTGGCGGTCAAGGAGGTCCTGGCCCTGCCCCGAAAGGAAATCGAGGCCCGGTTCAACTTGACGGACAATCAGGGCGCTACCATCGAACTGATAGGCACGGCTACGGCCGGCCTGGTCGGCACCGGGTTCCTCTACACCAACCGCGATTCCCTTTCCGTGGGAGTGGGAGTTCTGGCCGCCGACCTGGTAGAGGCTGGCTTGACGCCCTACGACCTGCTGGAGCAGGTGAAAGCCCATCCCAGCGTGCGTCCCCTAATAGAGGGGGCCGAGCCCAGGGAATATCTGGCCCACCTCATTCCCGAAGGAGGCTATCGGGAAGTGCCCTCCCTGGTGCACGAGGGACTGCTCATTGTGGGCGATGCCGCCATGCTGGTCAACAGCCTGCACCGCGAAGGGGCGAACCTGGCTCTCACCTCCGGGCGGCTGGCGGCCGAAACCATTCTGGAAGCCAAAAAGCGCGGGGACTTTTCGGCCTCTGCCCTGGCCCCCTACCGCCAGCGGCTGGAAGACTCCTTCGTGTTAGCCGACCTGAAGAAATACCAGGAGGCCCCGCGTTTTTTGGCCACCCATCCCCACCTGTTCCAACTTTACCCCAGGTTGCTCAACGAGGTGGCCCGCGAATGGCTGACCGTAGACGGGGTGCCCAAACGGGAAAAACAGCGAGCCATTTGGCGCCGGGTTACTCAGGCCCGGCCGCTACGGCGAATAATTGGCGATTTGTGGGCCGCCTGGAGGGCCTTGAGATGAGAATTGAGGACCGACTGTTCCTGAACCGTTTCCTTCCCGATGACCGCTCCCATCTGGTCATTCGGGAGCCGGAGAACTGCCGGCGCTGCGAACGCAAACAGTGCACTTACACCTGTCCCGCCCGCGTTTACACTTGGGAGGGGGAGAGAATACAGGTGGCCTATGAAGGCTGTTTGGAGTGCGGCACTTGCCGTATTGTCTGCAACGAATTTCACAACATAGATTGGCATCATCCGCGAGGCGGCTTTGGGGTAGTTTACCGCCAGGGATAAGGGTTGGTTGCAGGAGACAGGATGCCA
>DTZQ01000075.1 GCA_012961305.1 Armatimonadota bacterium
CGGGAGAAGCGGGAATATCAGCCTCCGGCTGAGTGGTCACTAATAATAAGTAGGCGTTCAGTGGGCGGGGTGGGGCTATCGGATGTAAGCAGAGAGGAAGGACATCGTGGCTCAGAAACGACAAAGGTCCCTTTTGGGAAGCATTCTGGTACGGTGTAAACTTATCACCCCAGAGCAACTGGAGCAAGCCTTAGAGCGGCAGAGGGAAACCGGCAAGCGCATTGGCGAAACTCTACTGGAGATGGGTTTCCTGAGTGAGGACCAGTTGCAATGGGCGCTGGGCACGCAGTTGGACATTCCCTACGTGCATTTAACCCCTGACATCGTAGACCGGGAAGTTGTCCGCAGCGTTCCAGAGAAAATATTGCGCCGTTATCAGGTGGTGCCCATCATGCGCAGTGGCGATGAACTGACTTTGGTAATGGCAGACCCCTTGGACCGTCAGGCCATTGTGGACATTGAAATGATTACCGGCTGTCGAGTTAATCCGGCCTTCGGACTCAGCCAGGAAATTCTCAGCACTATCAACGAAGTGTTTGCCGAGGGAGGACGTTATGAGGAGGTGGAAGCGTCGCTCGAACTGACTCCCTCCCCGGAAGTGTTAGACCGGGCCCTGCAAGACGTAAGCGGAGCAACCTTCGTCCAGTACCACCTGGCCCGGGCAGTCAGTTTGCAGGCCCGGGAAATCCATTTCGAACCCCTGGTCGAAGGTGGGCTAAGGGTGCGCTATCGCCTTAATGGCGTGCTGCGGGAACAGAACCGACATGAGCGCTACCCAGATTTGCCGGAGCGGTTAATGAGTCGTTTGCGTTTGATGGCTCACCTGAACCTGGAGGAGGGACCCCATCTCCAGCAGGGCACTTTCAAAACGACGATTTTGGGGGAAGAGTACCGCTTTCGGGTAAATATTTTCCCGACCGTGGTGGGGGAGTCAGCGGTGGTGGAGGTAATTCCCCACCAGGAACCGCCCGACCTGGCGGAATTAGGTTTTGACCAGACTGCCTGTCGCCAGTTGGAGGAGATGCTCCAACGGGAATCAGGGGTGATTCTCCTGGCCGGGCCTTCAGGCAGTGGGCGCACGACGACGGCCTACGCTTTGCTGCGCTGCTTAGATGCGGAACGACGAAAGGTAGTAACCGTGGAGGAAACCGTTTCCTTCACCGTAGACCAGTTCTCCCAAATCGAAATCCCAACCATGCAACGCTTAGATGAAGTGCTACACACGCTCCTCCAGCGAAGTGCCGACGTCCTGCTTCTGGACAACCTGCGGACGCCCGAAGCCCTGGCCCAAGCCTTTGAAGCCGCCCTGGTGGGGCGGTTGGTGCTGGCCACGACCTATTTCCGCCATGCGGAAGAGGTACTGGCCTACTTGCGCCGCCTACCCACCGACCCCGTGGTCGTGGCCTCGCTGCTCTTAGGAATCGTAACTCAGCGGCTCGTCCGCCTGCTGTGTGAACATTGCCGCCAGCCAATGGATGAAACCCAGATGCCAGAGGAAGTGAGCCCGGAGGAACTGCTCCACTGGTTCCAACCGGTGGGCTGCCCGGAGTGCAACTTCACTGGCTTTTCCGGGCGGGTGTTGCGCTACGAAGTGGTGCCCGTTTCGCCACAGCATCGCCAGGCACTGCTGCAAACCGGAAGGGAGGCCGACCAATGACCCTGCTGCAACTGCTCCGTTTGGCTCGGGAGAAAGACGCCTCGGACGTGCATCTGGCCGTGGGGGCACCGCCGGTGCTGCGGGTACATGGAAAATTGACCCCTTTAGATGAGCCGCCAGTAACGCCGGAGACCTTCCGGGCAGAAATGAACTCCCTCTTGACCGAGGAACAATGGGTCCAATTTGAGGCCCAAAGGGACTTCGAACTTACGACCGAAATCGCTTCCGTAGGGCGAGTGCGTGTTAGCCTCTCGTTTCAACGGTTGGGGGAGGCGGCGGTGCTGCACCTCATCCGCACGGCGGTTAGTGTGCCTACGGAACTGGAATTGCCCCCCGTGGTGGAGGACCTGGCCCGGCGGGAGGAAGGTTTAATCTTGGTAACGGGGCCTTCGGGCAGTGGACGCACGACCACTTTGGCCGCTTTAGTAGAACTCATCAACCGGGAGAGAGCCGCCTACATCGTGACCATTGAGCAGCCCATTGAGTACATCTATGAGCCCAAGCGGAGTTTCATCCTGCAGCGGGAGGTGGGAACCCACACCCAGTCCTTTGCTGCCGCTGTGTACCATGCCCGGCGAAGTGATGCAGATGTCCTCCTGGTCAGCGAACTTCCCGACCGGGAGACCAGCGAACAGGTCCTTATTGCGGCTACGGCCGGCCAACTGGTGTTGACCGCCCTGCCCACTCGCCGCGCTGTCCAAACCATTGAGCACTTGTTGGGCCTCTTCCCTGCCGAACAGCGAACCCAGCGCCAGGAGCAGTTGGCCAACGTCTTGCAAGGGATTATTTCCCAGCACCTCCTACCCACCACCGACGGAGGCTACGTGGTCGCGGCCGAAATAATGGTCGCCACCGAAACCATTCGCCAACTCATCCGAAAGGGTCGCCTCTCGCAAATCCCTTCGGTCATTCAGACCGCCCACCGGGAGGGAATGCAGTCGTTGGAGCAATCGCTGAAGAACCTGGTGATGACCGGACGGGTGGCCCCGGAAGTAGCCCAGGAGGCCTTAGGAGGCTAACGGTGAAACCGATACGCTACACCATCGTCGGGGAACTGCCGCCGGAAGTTACTTCGCCGGACTTCGTGGAGGTGCACGAGGGGGAAATGAAGGTCAAGTTGCTCCTGCGCGGTGATGAAATTGTGGTGGTCACCCACGCCGACCAGGTACACCAGTGCGAGGCCCTGCTGCGGAGTTTGGGGGCTACGGAAATTGGGGTGGACTTATGCGGATGAGTTCCGTGGACCAAGCCCGCGAGGAACTGCTAACTTTCCTCTCTGCCCTCCGACACGGAGAACCCGGCCCTCGCCGCGAACGCCTTTGGCGGGGAGAGGAAGTGTTACACCGCTCTGCCCTGCGGGAGGTTTATCAAACCTACCTGCGCCAATGGATGGTGAGTTACCTCCTCCGGGAGGGAGGATACCGGCGGCAAACGCTGTTTTTGCAGGGAGTTCGCTACGATGGCCTTCGCCTGAGCGACGAACCGGCCCGCACCCATTTTCGCCTCACCGTAACGGAAGCCAGTTGGGAGTGGTTGTATTGCCTCCAGCAGTTAATTAGCGAGGGGAAGGAAGAAACCGCCTCCTGGCCGCAACCGCGCAGCGAGGGAGACCTGCTAATGTTCCACCTGGCGGTGGAGGCTCTGCTGCGGAATGCCAGGCAGCGACGCCGGCACCGCACACTCCTCCCCGCACTGGTACGCGCCAGTCCGGTGACCTGGCTGATGCATTTCGACTGGGCAGAGGAGGGACCGGAAACGTTCGCCCACCTAACTGCGTTTATGGAAAATGAAGTGGTGTTCACCTATCTGCGGGAGGCCCTCGTCCGGGCCTGGTTGGCTGTGGAGGCCAAGCGGGAACGCTGGCCGGTAGAGGTAGAAGCGGCGGTAAATGCCCGACAGGTGCGGCTCTTCAGGTTCCTTTACGACTTCTGCCTGGAACGAGGGGCCACACAGCACTTGGTGCTCTTTGTCCACTATTACTCCCGTTTGCTGCGCTGGCGGGGCGGAGCAGAGGAATTACTGGCAGCCGTACGGGCAAAAACTTGGGGATGTGATTCCTACGAGGAACGGGAAACCTTCGAACGCGGCTACGGAGACCTATTTTCCTTTGGGGAGACCCTCACCCAGACGGCGGAGGGGTTGTCCCGTCTGGGCTGGGATTTGACGGCCGCCGATAAATACTTCTTGGGTGAATATCGGCAAGTCTTTGCGCCCCTGGCCGAG
>DTZQ01000076.1 GCA_012961305.1 Armatimonadota bacterium
GGAAGCAGGTTCTAAAGGGGCTTGGTCTCCTTGGGGTAAATCCTGCGGAACGGTTCGCCGAGACCGGGCCCAAGGAAACGCGGGGGTTAGCAGTTACACTTTCAGGATTTTGCGCAGGGGAAGGCGGAGTTCTTGGGGGACCAACACGGCCAACTGGTCATCTACCAGGCCCACTTGCAACAGGCCGCGCACCCGCAGGCGGCCCATAAGCGTCTTTGGCTGATGCCACTGCCAGTACGGCGATTCTTCCCAGTCCTGGCCCCAGCGGGCGGCGAAGGTCTGCCAGGGTATTACTCCTTGCTGGCGCAGGATTTCCCGCAGGGCTTCCTGTTCCTTCGGCTGCAAGGTGGCAATTACTTGTTTTAGCACTGCTTCCTGAGATAGCCAGGCAGCCAATTCCCTTATTACTTCCGCCTTCCGCAGGGCGGATACCCCGGTGAGGTTTACGGCATTGCAAACGCCTCGCAGGGCATCGCGGGTGTAGCGGGCCAAGCACTCCTGCAAATCAGCATCGCCGGCCAGGGGCTGGGAGTCCTTTCGTTCCCGTTGACGACGGTTGTCCCGGCGCCACTGCTCCAAACTGGCCTGCAAAGATTCCAGGTAGTCTATCCGCGCCAGCAAACTCTGGGCCCTCTTATCCTTGGGAACGAAAGAGAGAAGCATTTCTACATAACGGCGGGCCGCTTCGTAATCCCCCTGGGCCAGGGCCAGTTCCCCCAGAGTAGTGTAATATATGCTGAGTTCATCGGGATGGAAGGCCTCCACTTCGGCCAGGGGCTTAAGCAGTTCCTCTGCCTCCTCCAGGTGGTCTTGGTAGATGTGCAGACGCGCCAAGTTACAGCGGGGGAAAATGTACAGGGGGTCAATTTCCAAAGCCCGCTGGAAACATTCCCGGGCCTGTTCCCTCTTGCCCTGGTTCAAGTACGCTACCCCTAAGTTGTTATAGGCTTGTTTGAGGCGAGGCTCCTGAGCGAGGGCCTGCCGTAAGAGGGTTTCGGCCCGGTCGTACTGCTCCCTTTTTATCGCTTTTATGCCCTTCTCCAACAGGCGCAGGACCAAAGGCGGCGACATTCCCCGTCCTACCCTCTGGCGTTGCCGTTGCTTGCGCTCTTTCTTTTTCTTTCGGCGGCGTCGGCTTATGGGCTTATCCTTTCTTCAAAGCACCTCTAACTGCCAGGTGATTTTCTTCCGCCGCGTACCCAGACGGTGGGCAATAACTGCGTAGGCGTCCTCCAGACTGGATTGTCCTTCGGGATGATAGGGATTGTACGGATAGAGGGGCCAGCGGAAGGTCGCCTGGGGCGGAAGTTTGAGCCGCCAGTTGCGGTAACGCAGTTCGGTGCGCAACTGGGGAGAGAGCAGATGCAACTCCTCTTCCGTGAGGGTCCAGGTTTTGCCCGCTCCGGTGGCGAAGGTCTCCCCGGCCTGAAAGCGGAGGGGCAGGCGCATGACCAAAATCCGCTGCGGGTCGGGCCGCATGACTTGGGCCTCAATGGTCAAGGCCCGCTCGCTGAGGATGCTCACCGTGACTTCAAAGCGCAGGTCATTGTACCAGAGGCGCAACTGGTCACTCTGTTTCTTGTGTTTCAGTTCGCAATGGGTTGCCAAGTAGGTAGGTTCGCCCTCAGGAGGACGTACTTCAAAGGTGGAGAACCGTTTTTGGCCTTTGGAATTGCCCCCGCCGGTAATGAGGCCCACCGCGTCGTGCCAGATGGACAGGTGGGTCTGGCGGTCTAAGTGCCAGCGGTTGTCTGAGGGGGGCAGGCAGATACCGCAGAAACAAATGGTCCAGCCGCGCTCCCGACGAATGGCGGCCAGGGCGTTCTGCAAGCGATGCCAGGTGGGGAACTGTACCGCTTCCTCCTCGCCCTCAGTTAGATAGCGAAATACTTCCCCGAAAAAGCCGTAGCCTGAGAAGCCGTCGCCGAAGGGCTGAGCCAACAGACGTTCCAACAGGAACCGCAGGTAGCCCCGCCCGCGAGGCCAGCGGGTCCAGGTAGGAGCCAGGAAGGGCACCGCCCGCTCGCGGTAGCGCACTCGGCCATCAATGGTCTCCACCGGCGCCCCGTTGGGGTAGGTGAAGGGGAGGTGGAAATTGAGGGCCCGCTTCACGGCAGCCTGAGCGGCTTCGCTGCCGGAAAACTGGGCGTAGAGGCTGACGGCCATGGTGGTCAGGTAATTGTACAGGGTGGTGGGCCCACCGCCTTCGCACCAGAAACCGTCCTCCCACTGCACCTGCGCTACCCGTTCCAAAATGTCTGCCCCCCAAGCCTGCCATTGCGGGTTCTGGGTCAATTGACCCCCGCGGTAGAGAGCGAGCGCGTGCCAGCAGAAGTGATTGGGCACCTCCCCCTCCGCGCCGAAGTTTTCATTGCCCACCTGGGGCTGTACGTGCCGGGCAATGGCCTCCAAAGCCGTCCTCAGTTTGGCTTCCCAGTGCTCCCGCCGCGAGGTGTCCAGTTGGTTGCGCAGCAACCAGTAAGTTTCGTGCCAGAAGTAGATACGCCACTCGTCCGTCTGCCGGCCCCACTCGGCCCCGCGGGAGTAGAAAGTAAAAGTGCCATCGGCGTGCATTTCCCGTGCGGCGCAGTCCCCAGCCCTGAGCACCGCCTGCCGAACCTGCTCTGCCCCGTAGTAGGGATTGTCAGGCCGCTGGGTGGTGTAGAGCAAAGCCAGAGGATAGAGGACGTACTGATGAGAACTGGAACGTTCCTCAGGCCCACCCCAGAACCAACCCTCCTCGTCCTGGGTTTCCAACACCTGCGGCGCGTGTTGGAGGAGGTACTGAAAAGCCAGGTCCTTCAACAAAGGCAGGTTGCTCATAGAAACGTTTAGTTCTTCCTTCTCAGCGAAATTGGGCGGTCAACAGCCCATTGCTATCGCCTGTGTCCTGCATTGTGACTACTCAGCCGGGGGCTGATATTCCCGCTTCCCCCGAGGACCGGGGA
>DTZQ01000077.1 GCA_012961305.1 Armatimonadota bacterium
CCAACGGAAGTTGGTTCCGTCGGTTTCCCACCCACTTGGCAACCGTAGCCCAAGATTTCCTCTTGGGTAGGTCTGATGGATGCTTCCTGCCTAACGGAGGTGGAATTCCATGGCCCCGCGGATGTCGCGGCGAGAGTTTGTAGGCCGGGTGGCTCGGACGGTTGGAGCCTGGGGTTTGGGAAGTTGGTACGGGTTAAGGAGCACCACCCCTGCCGCCTCTGCGCCGGTGAAAGGCTATCTTTCCCCCCACCGGGCTCGTTTCTTCCGGGCCCTGCCCGGTCGGCGGGTGAAGTGCCTGCTCTGCCCGCGCCAATGTGAAGTAGGCGACCGGGAACGGGGCTACTGCGGCGTGCGGGAAAACCGGGGGGGAACCTACTATTCGTTGGTGTACGGCAACCCGTGTGTGATTCACAACGACCCCATCGAGAAGAAGCCCATCCTCCACGCTTTGCCGGGCAGCAAAACCCTGACCCTGGCCACAGCAGGTTGCAACCTCAATTGCAAGTACTGCCAAAACTGGGAGTTCTCCCAGTCCCGCCCGGAGGACACGGTCAACCATGCCCTCACCCCGGAACAGGCCGTGGCGGCCGCCAAGAACGGGGGGTTGACCTTCATCGCCTTCGACTACACGGAACCGGTTGTCTTCTACGAGTACGTTTACGATACGGCCCGGTTGGCGCGGGAGAAGGGCCTGCGTACCGTGATGGCCAGCGCGTGCTACATCCGCCCCATCCCGCTGAAAATGCTGTGTCCCTACCTGGACGTGTTGAAAGTGGACTTGAAGGGCTTCACTGAAACGTTTTATTGGGAGATTTGCCGGGGACAACTGGCGCCGGTGCTGGAGGCGGCGCAACTGGCCCAGGAGGAGGGGGTGTGGGTGGAACTGGTACACCTCATCGTACCGACCCTCAACGACGACCTGAACCGCATTTGGCAGATGTGCCGCTGGATTGTCTCCCATCTGGGGCCGGATGTGCCGCTGACTTTCTCCCGTTTCTACCCCATGTACCAACTGCGCAACCTGCCTCCGACGCCCCTGTCCACTTTGGAACGGGCCAAGCAGGTGGCAGAGGAGGTCGGACTGCGCTTCGTCTACCTGGGCAACGTTCCAGCCGCCTCCACGGGCCGGAACACCTACTGTCCCCGCTGCGGCAAACTGCTCATCCAGCGGATAGTTTATGAGGTCAAGCAAAATCGCCTCCGCAATGGGCGCTGTCCGGCGTGCAAAACGCCCATTCCGGGAGTATGGGAGTGACTTCTTAGGTGTAGGTTGCAGAGGCCTTGCTTCTGCAGTCCAAATAGGGGCCATGAAACGACGGGAGTTTTTACAGAGCCTTGCCAGTGTAGGTTTAGGATTGTGGGGTGCAGGGGAAGGAGCCAGTGCGGGGCCCGGAACCCGCCGCCATCGCACTCGGTCGCCAGGGTCACCTTCTGCGCCGGAGGGAAAGCCGCGGGTGGTGATTGCTCGGCATTCGGGGATGATGGAGGCCAACGGCCGGGTGAACCCGGAGGCGGTGCAGCAAACGGTGGAGGAGGCCGTGGCGGCCTTTGGAGAGGCGGAAACGGCGACCGAAGTGTGGGCCCGTTACTACCGTCCTACGGAGGTGATTGGCCTGAAGGTCAACTGTCTGGCCGGTCCCCACCTGTCCACCCGACCTGCCGTTGCTTACGCGGTGGCCCGGGGCCTGATACGAAGTGGTGTGCCGGCCGCCCGGATTATCATCTGGGACCGAGAGAATCGGGAACTTCGGGCGGCTGGCTACCAAATTGTCACCCTGCGGCGGGCCCTCAAATGTCTGGGCACCGATACCCCCCGCGTGGGCTACGAGGAGGAACTGAGTACCCAGGGCTCGTTTGCCGGCCGGCTGAGCCGCATCCTCGCTCGGTTCTGCACGGCCCAAGTGAACCTGCCCCTCATCAAAGACCACGGCATCACGGGGTTCACCGGGGCCCTGAAGAACTATTTAGGTGCCATTCACAACCCCAACCGTATGCACGAGGGCCAGGGCAATCCGGGCATTGCCGACCTGAACTGCGTGCCGGCCCTCCAGCGGGCCCGGCGGCTCATCGTCGGCGACGCGCTGACCCTGCAATATGAGGGGGGCCCCTCCTTTGACCCCCGGTGGAACCTCCTCTACAATGCCATTCTGGTAGCCTCTGACCCGGTGGCCTTTGACGTGATTGGGTGGGAACTCATCAATGAGGCTCGGCGAGGGGCCAACTTGCGCTCCCTGGAGGCGGTGGGCCGTACTCCCACTTACATCACTACGGCGGCCGATGCGGAACACCACTTGGGCACCGCCGACCGGTCGGAAATCGAGGTAATAGAACTGACCGTGGGATGAGGATGAATTTCACGGCGTGGTGGCATAGCGCAGCCGTTCCCGGCCGAGCCGACAGTCCACCTGCTCCCAGCCCAACAGCAGCGCCCACACGCATAGGTTGCTGTAGTAGTCCGACCCCCAAATCATTTCCCCTGTGCGGGCCGAGTAGTTGAAGTAGATGTTCCAAGGCGTGCCCTGGCGCAGGGCAATGTTCCGGTAAACCTGCTCGGCGGCCTGCAAAGCGATTTTTCGCTCCCCGGCAAACAAGGCCAGGGTGGCGAAGTTCCACACCTCCCCCGGCGAAACCTCTTGGGAGTGGCTCCGGCCCGAAGGGTCCGGGGTGCCGTCGGGGCGCACTCCGTTCACCGCGCCGAACTCGGTCGCTGTTAGGTTGAGCCGTTTCACCGCCCGAATTACACTTGCAATGTGCTGCGGGGGGAACAACTCGCCCAGACCTAACAGGTAGGCGTACCACTGTCCGGCCAACTGGTTGGTCAGACACGTTTCCGAGGCTCCCCGTCCGCCGGGGTCGTTGTAGAGGCGGTAATATTCCCCGTTCCACAGTTTCGCTTCAAAGGCGGCCTGTCCCCGGGCGAAGGTCTCGTGGCACCCCCGGGCGAAGTCCTCGTCACCCATCAGTCGCGCCATTTCCTCCCCTGCCCGTTCCGCACACAGGCCAATGGAGGCCACGTAAGCCGAGGTGCCAAACCAGGGCCAGATGTCGTAGTACTGGTGCGCTGGCCAGCCGGTTTCACTGCCGGGGTGCTCGTTAACCAGCCCATCGCCCTCCCGGTCCAGCGTGCGGGCAAAACGGAGCGCCCGCTTGACGTGCGGGTACATCCGTTCCAGCCACTCCCGGTCGCCCGTCCACAGATAATCCCGGTAGACCATGGCCACCCACTCCGTCGAAACGATGGGATGCTGGAGGCGAAACATGGGCGATTCCGTCCCCAGCGGGCTGCCGAACCCGAAGGGGATCGCTCCCTCCTCCCCCTGAAACCGGGCAAACTCGGCCAGGGTGCGTTTCTCCAGTTCCGGCCAGAGCATCAGCAGGGGGAAGGAGCCGTTGAAGCCACAGACGAGGGTTTCGGTGATGGGGCAACCGGTGAAACTCTCGCTGTGGAAA
>DTZQ01000078.1 GCA_012961305.1 Armatimonadota bacterium
ATGATCCGCTGTAAACGGTTGTTGCGGTTAATAATCCGCCGATAGAGGTCGTTAAGGTCTGAGGCCGCAAACCGACCCCCGTCTAATTGGACCATAGGCCGCAAGTCCGGGGGCAGAACAGGAATTACCTCTAAAATCATCCACTCCGGGCGGTTGCCTGACTTGCGGAAGGCTTCCACTATTTGCAGCCTTTTGATGGCCCGAGAACGCCGCTGCTGACTGCTTTGGTCCTGACTTTCCTGGCGCAGTTGCTTCGCCAGTTCGTCCAAGTCAACACGAACTAAAAGTTCCCTAACGGCCTCAGCCCCCAAGCCGGCCCGGACTATGCCAATGAAACTGCTGTCAATTTGTCGGCCCAACATCTCGGTAAAACGAGTTAGGAGACGATACTGGGTGTCGTTCAGCAATTGCTTCTCTTGCACTTGTTGTAGCAGGTCATAGCCCAAATGTAGTTCCTCAACGGCCTCCTCCGCGTTGCGCTCTTCCTGGTCAATCAATTCCTGAAAGTGAGCCCGTTGGCGTTCCAACTCCTCCTCCGAAAGCATCCCTGATTCCCCCTCCTCTCCTTCCGCCAACTCCTCCCCAACCTCGATTTCTTCTGGAACACCCATCTCTGCCTCCTTCAACTGGCGCTGGAGAGCAGCAATGGCCCTTTCTTTTTCCGTGTGGATACGCTCCTCTTCCCGCTTCATAGCCCCTTCGATTTCCTGCTCATACTGGTCAATGCGTTCTCGGTCCACGAAGGTTACGATGTAACTGGCGAAGTAAATAACTTTTTCCAACTGCCGGGCGGGCATGTCCAGCAGCAGACTAAGGGGACTGGGTACTCCCTTAAGATACCAAATGTGGCAACAGGGGGCTGCCAGTTCAATGTGACCCATACGTCGCCGCCGCACTTTAGACCGAGTTACTTCCACCCCGCACCGGTCGCAAATGATGCCTTTGAACTTGATTTTCTTATATTTCCCGCAGTGGCATTCCCAGTCCCTAACGGGCCCAAAGATGCGCTCGCAGAACAGACCGTCTCGCTCTGGCTTAAAGGTCCGGTAATTGATAGTTTCCGGCTTTTTCACCTCTCCCCGCGACCAACTGCGAATTTGCTCCGGAGAGGCTATGGCAATCCGCAAAACGTCAAAATTGGTAATTTCAGGCATTATCTTTCCTCCTCCATTTCCCGTAGTTCTACAGTCTCACCCTCCTTAGATTTCACCATAACTTCCAACCCCAGGCTTTGCAGTTCCTTAATCAGAATCTTAAACGACTCGGGAACCCCAGGCTCCAGGAGGTTTTCCCCCTTGACAATATTTTCATAAGTCTTCACCCGTCCCAACACATCGTCAGATTTAATGGTCAACATCTCCTGGAGGCTATGGGCTGCTCCATAGGCTTCTAAAGCCCACACTTCCATCTCGCCGAACCTTTGGCCCCCAAATTGGGCTTTACCCCCCAGAGGTTGTTGGGTCACCAAACTGTACGGCCCCGTGGAGCGGGCATGGATTTTATCCTCAACCAAATGGTGCAATTTCAGCATGTAAATTTCGCCCACGCATACTTCCCGGTCGAAAGGCTCACCGGTTCGCCCGTCGTAGAGAATGGTTTTTCCAGTTTCGGGGTTAAATCCCAGGCGTCGCAATGCGTTTTGTTTTATAGTTTCGAGGAGCAACTCCACCTGCTCTTCCCGATTGGCTGCGGATTCCCAAGTTTCCACCACAATGGCAAAGTGCTCTGCCTGAGCATCCAACGTTTCCTGGTCCAAAGCCAACAACCGCTCCTTCAAGGCCGCCAGCAACTCACCCGTAGTGCTGTTTTCCGGCACATCGTCGGCCCACACGGGCACCTCCGTTCGCAGGTAGTCCCGCAGCAGGGAGTCCTGCCGATACTCGGTTACCCGTTTCAATCCGGCGAAAATCTCCTCTTCGGGGGCACTTTCGAAGACCGGAGACCGGAAACTCAGCCGGCCTTCGCGCTTTAATTTCTCATAATCAGCGTGTTGAGCCAAGCGCGAAGTGGGAGGAATGAACTGCTCTATTGCGGCTCCTTCCTGAAGGGCCTCCGTCGTCCATTTGGCCACCAGTCCCAGATGAGTTTCTAAGATTTGGCCAATATTCATCCGCGAAGGGACCCCCAGGGGATTGAGGACAATGTCCACCGGCCGGCCATCGGGAAGATAAGGCATGTCCTCCTCCGGCAAAATTTTAGCGATGACTCCCTTGTTGCCATGCCGCCCGGCCAATTTATCGCCCTCCGTAATTTTACGTCGTTGGGCGACGTACACCCGGACCATCTGGTTGACCCCAGGGGGAAGTTCATCACCCTGCTCCCGCACCACTTCTGTACTGCCACAGCGTTCGCACACACTCATATCCCCGCTGCGGGCAAACTCGTAGCGGGCCCCACAGGCCTGACAAGCAAATTTGTAGCGAGAGAACACCCGCACGCCAACTACCTTCCCCTTCGCCCCGTGCGGCACCCGCAGGGAGTTGTCCCGCATTTCCTCGGCCTTTTTGCCGAAAATGGCAATGACCAACTTCTCCTCCGCCGTCATTTCCGCCTGCCCCTTGGGCGCTACTTTGCCCACCAAAATGTCTTCCGGGCCTACCTCTACCCCGATTCGGATTATGCCCCGCTCGTCCAAGTTGCGCAGCAAGTCCTCACCCACGTTGGGAATGTCGGCAGTGATTTCCTCCGGCCCCAATTTGGTCTCCCGCGCCTGGATTTCGTACTTGTCAATGTGAATGGAAGTCAGCCAATCCTCCCGCACTACCCGCTCGCTGATGATAACCGCATCCTCGTAGTTGTAGCCCTCCCAAGGCAAGAAGGCCACCAACAGATTACGCCCCAGGGCCAGTTCTCCCCCCTGCGTGCAGGCCCCATCAGCAATAACCTGTCCTTGTCGCACATGCTCCCCCTTACGCACCAGAGGCTTCTGATTGGTGCAAGTGGCCTGATTGGTACGGGCGAAACTCAACAACTCGTGGGTTTCCTCCGAGGGATTCTCCTCCGTATGGTCGTAGCCTCGAATGGTGATGTGGCGGGCATCCACTTCGGTGACTACCCCATCCCGACCTGCGGTGACTACCGCTCCTGAGTCCACCGCCACCTTGTGCTCAACGCCCGTTTTCACCAGGGGAGCATCGGTACGCACTAAAGGTACTGCCTGCCGCTGCATGTTGGAACCCATTAAGGCCCGGTTGGCGTCGTCGTTTTCCAAGAAGGGAATCAGACAAGTAGCCGCGCTGAACACCTGCTTGGGCGAAACGTCCATGAAGTCAACTTCCTCCGGAGTCAACTGGGGGAAGGTATCCCCTTGGCGGCAGATAATGCGCTCCGGCAGAAGTTTTCCCTTCTGGTCCGTGGGTACGTTGGCCGGCGCAATGGCATATTCTCGCTCCTGGTCCGCCGTGAGGTACACCACCTCGTCCGTCGCCACCCCGTTGACCACCTTGCGGTAGGGAGTAGCCAGGAACCCGAATTCATCTACCTTGGCGAAAAGGGCCAGGGAGTTAATGAGGCCAATGTTGGGCCCTTCTGGGGTCATGATGGGGCAAATCCGCCCATAGTGAGACCGGTGCACATCGCGCACCTCCAACTTGGCACTTTGACGGCTCAAACCCCCCGGCCCCATGGCACTCAAACGGCGTTTGTGGCACAACTCTGCCAGCGGGTTAGTTTGGTCCATGAATTGCGACAGAGCCCCGTTGCCAAAGAAACTCCTGATGGCCGCCGTGATGGGTTTAATGCTGATGATGTGCTGGGGAGTAGCCTCCTCGGGATCCAAACTGGTCATCCGCTCGCGGGCTACTCGTTCCATGCGCAGGAATCCCAGCCGCAGTTGGTTTTGCAACAGTTCGCCCACCGCTCGCACCCGCTTGTTCTCCAGGTGGTCAATGTCGTCCACATGATAACCCTCCACATCCTGCCGCAGTTTGAGCAGGTAGCGAATTATGGCTATAAGGTCATGTTTGGTGAGGGTACGCACTTTTAAGGGAACATCCAGGCCCAGTTTCTTGTTCATCTTATACCGCCCAACTCGGCCCAAATCATACCTTCGAGGGTCGAAGAAAAGGGAGCGCAGCAGCGAGCGAGCGCTCTCCACCGTTGGCTGGTCCCCTGGCCGCAACAGCCGATAGAAGGTCTCCAAAACTTCCTTTTCCAATTCCCCTAAGGATTTCCCCGCCTCCTGAACGGGGTCCTCGCGCAGGGTGGCTTCAATGGTTTCATCCACCGCGAGGACTTTGAACTCCGACAACCCCAGGTCAGCCAACCTTTCAGCCAGAGAGGGAGAAATCCACTCATACTCCTGTACTACGGGAGCCGCCTCGCCGGGCAGTCGTATCTCCAGCAGCGAGCGTTTGCCCGCCAAATTTGCAGGAGTTACCTCGGTGATGATTTCCTCTTCCCCAAACAGCCGAAGGATGTCCTCCCTGGTCGCGCAAGGTTCGCTCCCGGCTCGTACCCGTATCGGACTGACCTGTTCAGCCTCTACAATCCGCTGCGCCAGAGCCTCATCAATAATCGCGTTCGGTTCTCCTAACACCTCGCCAGTTATCATGTCTACCACCCGGTCTACTAACCTTCGATTGAGCAGGTTGTCCACCGTCCGTTCGGTAATTTCCTCCGCCAGGGATTGGGCTTCCGCCTCTTCGAAGAAGTGGAAGGTACGCAGCAGAAGGGTAACCGGAAATTTCTTCGTCTGACCAATGCGCACCGAAATGACATCATTAGAGCCAATGTCCAACTCCACCCAGGCTCCATCGCTGGGAATGGTTTGCGCCGAGTAAAGGGTCTTGCCGCTCAAATCTACCGTGTCCCGGAAATACACCCCCGGCGAGCGGGCAATTTGGCTTACCACTACCCGCTCCGCCCCGTTGATGATGAAAGTCCCTCGCTCGGTCATCAGCGGCAACTCACCCAGGTAGACCTCCGTTTCCTGGTGCTCTCCCCTTTTCTCCTTGTTGACCAACATTACCCGCACCCGCAAGGGAGCCTCATAGGTTACATCCCGCTCGCGACATTCCTGGGGCGGATACTTAGGTTCCCCCAAGGTATGGTCGAGGAACTCCAACGACAATGTACCAGTGAAATCCTCAATGGGGGAGAAACTCCGGAACAGTTCCCGTAACCCTTCTTCCAGAAACCACCGATAAGAGTCAATTTGCAGTTGCACCAAATTGGGAATGGGAATGATTTCCTCCTGTCCGTTTTGGGAGACCAAGGAGGGTGTTTGCTTGGTTTTACCTCGTGCCATAGATTGGTCCTTCTCCATACCGCTCAGCGGCTTGGCCGAGTCACCCACCCCCGTCGCAAGTCTTTTGGAATTGTAAAAAGGCCCATAAGCAGTTGGAACCAGCCTCTGCCGTTAGCCTTACGACTGGGGTAGGTGACTAAAAATGTGGAAATGTTCAACGATTTCATTATGCCCCCAAATTCCCGTAACCTCACGCCCTACTACCATGCGCAAGGTAGCAGGTGAAGAGGAAAAAGTAATCTAATCTACGCTCCGGTTTGGGAAAAAGTTCCCCCGATAGCGGAAAACACATACGGAGGGCCACTGTTGTTCCGACCCTGTCAGGAGTGTTCTCATGTCTTTTAATCTGGAAACACCTAAAAATAGTGGTTGTTTAACCTTACCCGAACGGTCCCTTGTACTGAAACCGCAAATTTATATTATACACCCAATTTTGGGTTCTGTCAAGGAAAACGAGAAAAAAAATTGATTTTTTTACATCTCCGAAAAGGAGGAAATCAGCCCTTCGGATAGAAAATAGTTCAGGATATACGGTCTATATGAGCCTTCTCCCCCAGAGTTCAAACTCTGGTTGGTTCAGTCGGTTCCCCACCGACTGGGTAACCGTAGCCCAAGATTTCCATCTTGGGTAGGTCTGCCCGGCGGGAGGGGGATTGGGGGGTGAGGGCCCAACTAAGCGGCGAATTTAACCTTGTCAAGTTATGAAATGGACTCGACGTGAATTCCTCAAGGCTGGAATGGGAGCCGTGGTGGGAGCCTCGCTGGCGCGGAAACAGGTTGAGGCTCAAACCCCGGCCCGTCCCAATATCCTGTTCATCATCACCGACCAGCAGCGCAAGGATGCTATGGGAGCCTACGGCAACCCCCTCCTGCGCACGCCCCATTTAGACCGCTTGGCCTCCGAGGGCATTCGTTTCGAGCACTTCTTCATCGCTGCCTTCCCCTGCTCGCCCTCCCGGGCCAGTTTCCTGACCGGCCTCTATCCCCACACTCACGGGGTTGTGGTCAACAACCTCATCCTCGACCCCAGCCTGCCCAACTTAGGTGCCCTGCTCCAGCAGGCTGGCTACCACACCGCCTGGATGGGCAAATGGCACCTGGCAGGGCCCAACCGCCTGGTGCGCGATGAGCAGGGTCGGGCGCTCAAACAGGAGCGGGCGCCGGCGGACGAACGCACTCCTCCCCTGCGATTGGGTTTCGAGACCGAAGTCTCCGCCGGGCTCCATTACCTCAACTACCTGCGCCAGTTGGGCCTGGAGGAACCACTGCCCGGCCGGAAAGTGCGCGGCGGGCATCACACCGTCATTCAGGACGGGCACTCCGTCATTCCCGAGGAGCATTTCGTCTCCGCCTTTCTGGCCAGGGAGGCGGTGAAGTTCTTAGAAGCCCAACGCGACGCAGAACGGCCCTTCTTCCTCGGCCTCTCCTTCCCCGGCCCGCACCGTCCCATGACCCCGCCTGAACCCTGGGACAAACTCTACCACCCAGAGCAAATGGTGCTGCCGGCCAACCACCGGGACCTGATGACCCACAAACCACGCAGCCATCGGCAGTTCCATTGGTACATGCTGCGGGAGGGACTGAACCCCGCCAACTTGAAACGTTACCTGGTGTACGAGGAGGAAATGTGGGACCTGTTAGACCGGGGCCACTTCGGGGAGCGGGAGTTCAAGGAGTTGATGGCCCACTACTACGGTTTCATCACCTACCTTGACCAATGGATTGGCTACGTGCTCGATGCGGTGGACCGCCTGGGCCTGCGCGACCGCACCATTGTCATCTTCACCTCCGACCACGGCGAGTTCATGGGCAGCCACGGCTGCATTTTCAAGGCCATGGCCATGTACGACGAACTGATGAACGTTCCCTTCCTTCTGCGTTACCCGCCCCTTACGCATCACCCATCAAACATCAAACATCAA
>DTZQ01000079.1 GCA_012961305.1 Armatimonadota bacterium
GAACTCCCCTTCGCCGATGTGGAGGCCGAATACCGCCGTTGGCGGGCGAGGGTGGTTCAGTTCATAAATGACTTGGAAGGAGGATGAGCGCGCCTGAGGAGAGTGGGATGTGTGGCATCTTCGGCCTGGTGGGTGGAAAGGGAGAGGAAGCGCTGACGCGCTCGGCCCTCGAACGCATGGCAGCGGCTCTGCGGCACCGAGGGCCGGATGACTGCGGATTCCACCTGCGGGGCCCGGTGGGAATGGGCGCGGTGCGGTTGAGCATCCTTGATTTGGAAGGCGGACATCAGCCCCTCAGCAACGAGGAGGGCACCGTTTGGGCCGCTCTGGACGGTGAGATTTACAACTTCCCTGCCCTGCAAAAGGAACTGCGACAGCGGGGGCATCGGTTTGCCACCCGTACTGACTCGGAGGTCCTCGTCCACCTCTACGAGGAGTACGGTGAGGAGTGCGTCCATCACCTGCGCGGCATGTTCGCCTTCGCCCTCTGGGACGAGCGTGCGCAGCGGCTGCTGCTGGCCCGCGACCGGCTGGGCATCAAGCCCCTGCACTACTTCCTGGCGGGGGAGCGGCTCCTTTTCGCCTCGGAGATAAAGGCCCTGCGGCAAGCGGGCGGTGTCTCCGATGAACTCAATTATGAGGCGTTGGATGCCTACCTCACGCTCGAATATATCCCCGGCGAGGGAACCATCTGGCGGGAAATAAGGCGGCTGCGGCCAGGACATTTCCTCTCCTGGCAGCGGGGCCGGGTGACCAGGAGGCAGTACTGGGATTTGAGGGAACACTTCCTTCCCCTTCCCGCGGCCGAGGGAGGAGAGAGCGAGTCCGCGCACAGGCTGGTCGAACTGCTGCGCGAGGCGGTGGAGATGAGGCTGCAAGCCGATGTCCCCCTGGGGGTGTTCCTGAGCGGGGGCTTGGATTCCAGCACCCTGGTCGCCCTCGCCAGCCAGGTGAGGGAGGAGCCGGTGGCGACCTTCTCGCTGGGATTCGACGAGGATTCATACAACGAACTGGCCTACGCCCGCCGGGTGGCGGAGGAGTTCGGCACGGAACACCACGAGTTCGTCCTCACTTCCCAAAAGGCCCCGGAAATAGTGGAGGCCGTAGCCGAGGGTTTGGACGAGCCGCTGGCCGATACTTCCCTGCTGCCCACGTTTCTCCTCAGTCAGAGGGCCCGGCCGTGGGTGAAGGCCGTTCTCTCTGGGGAGGGGGGGGACGAACTGTTCGCCGGGTACGAGACCTATCTGGCCCAGCGGCTGGCGGCCTATTACGAGCATCTGCCGCGGCTGGTGCGCGAGGGACTGTTTTTCCCCTTAGCCACCCGACTGCCGCCCCGCGCGCAGAAGAAGGGCTGGTTCAACAGCCTGAAGCGTTTCGTACAAGGTGAACTCCTGCCCCGGGAACTGCGGCATTGCCGCTGGATGATGTTCCTGACCCCAGCGGGGAAGGAAAGGCTGTATTCCGATTTCCTGCGGCGACAAGTGGACATTCACTCCGCCGAGGAGACCCTGCGGGCCCACTTTCAGGCAGTCGCCCATCTGGACGAACTCAGTCA
>DTZQ01000080.1 GCA_012961305.1 Armatimonadota bacterium
CAGGCGTAGGCGGTGCGCCGGAAAGAGAGGAGCAGCGCCGGCCCGCGTTGCTGGAAGTAGCCGGCCACCGCCACCATTACCCCCAAGCCCAGCAGCAGGAACCACCACTGCTTGACTGGCAGGTCTAAGAGTTCCACCTCGTTACGCTTGAGGGCCAAATCGGGGGCCAGCCGCCAGAGGAGCAGCCAACCGATGACTCCAAGGGCGGCGGCGACGGGAAACAGCACCGGATGGGCGCGGGGTGCCCGCCAGCGCAGCAGGAACGAGGCGGCAAAAAGGGCAAACAGCAACCCGAAAAGGCGCAGCAGCAGGTGTTTCACCTCCCCAGTCAGGCCGCTCACCGTGGCGAAAGTCACCTGTACCCGCTCTGGCTTAGGTTCATATCCCTCCGGCAGGGTGCCGAACTGCCACTTCTGCACCTGGGCCCGGGCCCGGGCGTCAGCCAGGGAATCCCCCGAAGACCGGCGCAAGCGCACCTCAGACACCCCTCCGTCGGGATGGAGGTTGAACTCCAGACTCACCCGTATCCCCGGCGGCCGGTCGGAGAAATCGGGCAGGAAATCCTCGTGGGAACGGAGGGTGTGAAAGGGAACTAACGAGGGTTTGCCCGGTTCCGAGGTTCGGGAGAAGGTTACGTCGTACACCACCGCGCCGCGCCATTCCTCGCTACGCGAGAGCAGTCCCAGGAAGAGGATGAACATCCCCAGCGGCAGCAGTCCCAGACCTACCAAACCCAAGAGCCGTCGTTCCGTGGCCCTGGCCCAAGCAGGGGAAGTTTGCCGTAGGCGATACAGGCGCATGGCGTTTCTGTTGGATTCACCTCAGCCGGTTGCTGGGTGTTGCTGGCGGTAGTCCAAATACTCCCGTGCCCGCTGCTCCAGAGTGCGGCGCTGATGGCTTAGGAGCAAGTCCGCGGCCACATATCGCATTAAGGGCAGGGTAAAGGCGAACTCTGGGGAGCCGGAGGCGGGCACGGGGTAAATTAACCCCGCCCGCTGCAGGCCCTCCAAAAACAGGCCGAGGGCGTGGTCGGCACAGACGTACTGAAGCAGGTCGTAGCGGAACCGGTTGTCAGTAGCGATGACCGCCGCCACTTGCAGCACGGCCATATAGGGCCGGGCCAAGCGGTCTAAGCGGGCCAGCATTAACTCCGCCAGAGGCGGCGGGACTATGTCCGTCAGGGTCTCCAGGTCCTTTACCACCTTGCCGGTTTCGGCATCTACGGCTCCCTGCTGTTCCAAATGGCGCAGCAGTTCAATGATGTACAGCGGGTTCCCGCCGGTTTTGCTCGTAATCCACTGGTAGAGTTGGTCCTCCACCGGCCCGCCCAAGAGGGCTTCTAACAGGTGCCGGCTTTCGCTCGCATCCAACAGCGGCACATTGAGCGGGGTGTAGTGGGGCAACGGGCTCCACTCCGGCTGAAACGCCGGTCGGTGCAGGCACAGGAACAGGACCGGTATCGAGTCCACCCGCTGGACTAAGGCCTCCAAGAGGTACTGAGAGTCCTCATCAGCCCACTGCCAATCGTCCCAGATGACTACTACCGGATGCTCCTGGGCTTCGGTGGCCAGCAAGCGGTGCAGAATTTCCGCCAAATAGATTTGCTCCTCTTCGGAAAGGATTTCCGATGCCTTCGGCTCCGGTTGCAGCAGGCGTTCCAGATGGGGCTGAGCTTCGGGGGGAGGGATTTTGAGGCTGTGGAGCAGGTCGGTCAGGGCCTTTTGCTGCTCCTCCCAGGGTTCTTCTCCCGCAAGGCCGCACATCTGCCGGAGCACTTCCCGAAAGGGCAGCCATTGGCGGTCGCGCCCGTAGGGGCAGCAGCGACCCTGATAAAAGGCCGCCGGGGCCTCCAGCCGTTGCAGGAACTCGTAGGCCAACCGCGACTTGCCAATGCCGGCTACGCCCCGGAGGGAAACCACCTGTCCCGCTCCTGACCAGGCCCGGTCGAAAATCTTCTGGAGCGACCGGAGGAGTTCTTCCTGTCCCACCAGTTCACACCTACCAGCCGCTCCCACCTCCTCCAACCAAGAGCGGCGGCACACCCTCAAAATGTGGCGCACCTCGATGGCTTCCTGACAGCCATCAGGCACCAGGGTATCCAAAACTTCGGTGTCAAAATGCTCCCGCACCCGAGCGAAAGTTTGGGGGCAAATAGCCACCTGTCCCCGGTCGGCCACCTTTTCCAAAGCAGCGGTCAAATTCCACAGGGCACCCGCGACTGCATGGGACAAATCGCCCCGGTCGGGAGTGCTGACCTCCTCCGCCTCCAGGTTGCCCACTACCGTCGCCCCCGTGGCTATGCCCGTGCTGATGCCCAGAGGAATGTCGGAAATCCCCTCCTCATTTAAGCGGTCCAGTTCCTCCCGCATGGCCAAAGCGGTAAGAACCGCGCGTTTAGGCCCCTCCTCCAGAGCGTTAGGGGCGCCAAAGAGGGAGATAATCATGTCCCCGGCGTACTTGTACACATACCCGCCAAACTCTCCCACCAGGGGCACCAGGCGACCAAAGACCTGGTTCATGATGTGGGTGACCAGTTCTGGGTCTTCCAACTGTTCCGACATGGCGGTGAAACCACTCAGGTCGGCCATGACGATGGTTATGGTCCGCCGTTCACCCTCGTGGGCCGCGTAGCGCTGGCTATAAGCAGCATCCAGTTCCGGCGGCTCCAGTTCCTCCGCCGCACCTGGAGGGTTAAACCCGTCACCAGCAGGCGGGGAAACCTCGACCGGAACTGAGGGGGCCGGAGTCAGGGGAGCGGGTTCCGGCCCCTCCACCGGCGGTAACGTGGCGGGAACGGGCCCGGCGGCCTGCACCATCGCAAGCCTAACTCCACAACCTCCGCAAAACTTGTCCGCCGGGTCGTTCTCAAACCCACAGCGGGGGCACCGCCAGTCCAACAACCCTCCGCATTCCCGACAGAAACGACGCGTAGGCCGATTCGGTGTTGCACAGTGAGGACAGGCAATCATGGTCAGTCCCTTCAGTCAGCAGCCGTCAGCCGATACACTCCCAAACGTTGAGGCTCCTGCGGCTGGGTCACCGCAAAAATGTGCAGGGCTCCCGTGGCATCGGCCACGTACAGACGCTCCCCAGCCAGGGCACAATCGCCAGCCTCACCTACGTCGGTGAGACTGGCCACCTTTTGGGGTGTTGCTTCCTCCGCCAGGCTCAGCAACCATATCCCCTCCCGACCGCGGGCGAGGGCCACCAAGTCCCCTGCCACCGCCAGACTCGTGAATTCTCCCGCCGACTTTTCTGGCGGGCCCGTTGCAGGAGCCGGCGGCTCCTCCCGCGGGCTTGTAAAGGTAGAGGTGGGGCGGGAGAAGAAGTAGATGCAGCCATCGCTCTCCACCGCGGGGCCTTCCCCCGCATCCGGGTGGCCACGCTGCGGCTGCTTCGCGGTGGCAGGGGAAGGAGGTAAATCGGAGGAAGCCGAAGAACGAAACTGGGTGACCAGTTGCGGTTTCGCCGGGTCGGTGAAATCCATCAGGGCCAAACTTTGGGAGGTGAGGGTCAGCACCTGGGTTCTCCACAAAGCCAACCCCCGCAGGGGCATTTGAGGCTGCAGCTGGGCCAACGTCTGGGGCTTAGCCGGGTCGGATATGTCCACGACCACTAACTTCTCCCCCCACACGTAAAGCCGCTCTCCTGCCAACACCAGCCCTTCCCCGCCGCGGACCTCTTCCAAAGTGGCCCGCGGCTGGGGCTTCGCCGGGTCAGACACCTCCAAGCAGGTCAAACCCGCTTTTGCGGTCAGCAGGTAGGCCCACTTCCCCTTGACCGCAACGGCCCGGACGGTTTCCCGCCGGGGGGCAAAAGTTCCCTCCCCACGGGGGCGTTTGGGGTCGGAGAGGTTGACGATGCGCAGTCCCTTTGCCCCGCAGGCCACCAGCACCCGCGGCCCGGCTACGGCCAAATGCTGCGGCGGCCCGGGCAGTTCGTAATGGCAGAGGGGTTCTGGCTTTTGGGGGTCCGTTACTTTGAGCACTAACAGGCCCCGAGAAGTAAGGCCGTAGGCCCTTTCCCCTTCCACCCGAACAGCCAAGATGCCCGGCGAAGGGGATTTAGGAGCGGCAAGAGCAGAGGGGCGGAGGGAAGGAGGTGGTTCGTTTTCCCTAATCTGCCAGGTGGAGCGGGAGAAAGATGACCGATACGACCGGGTCGGGTTGGTCGGCACTCCCCCACAGCCAACCCCGATAATCCCCACCAGGGCAGTCCAGACAGCATAGCCAACCGTTTTCTTCAGGCGCATCGTCGCGTCTCCTTAGTCGTTCTCCAAGCCCGCACCTACATCATACCCCAAAAAGGGCCTGTTGTCAACTCCACCTTCCTTTTGACAGTTTGGACGAAGACCTACCCCAGAGGAAATCTTGGGCTACGGTTACTCAGTCGGTTTGAAACCG
>DTZQ01000081.1 GCA_012961305.1 Armatimonadota bacterium
AGATTCGTTCCTACATTTTTCATCCCTACAAACTTGTGAAAGACCATCGGACCAAATATGCTCTGGTCATTGCCGACCAGTTAGGAATGAGCCCGGAGGAAAAGGAGACCCTGAAAATAGCCGGACTGATGCACGACGTGGGCAAAATTGGCGTGCCTGACCGTGTTCTGCACAAACCGGGCAAATTGAACGATGAAGAATGGCAATTAATGCGCCAGCATGCGGCCTTCGGAGCCAAAATTGTCGAACCCATTAAGCGGCTCCATAGCATTCTACCAGGGGTGCGACACCACCACGAAAGGATGGACGGCCGGGGATACCCCGATGGGCTGGGCGGGAACGACCTGCCGCTGGATGCCTGCATCCTGATGGTTGCTGACGCCTACGACGCCATGACCAGCGACCGCCCCTATCGGCAGGCTTTGGGGGAGGAAGTGGCTTTAGAAGAGTTGCGCCGCCATAGTGGTTCCCAGTTCTCTCCCGAAATCGTGCAGGCTTTCCTCGCCGCCCACCAGGCCGGTCGCGTGCACGCTGGCCTGCAGCAAGCCCTGTAAGCATACCTCCTTCCCTTTAGTACTTCTGCCTGCTGAGGGCTTACAGCAATTTTCACTGTCCTCCCAAGCAGGAATTCCCCCCGAATGAGCGAACAGAGAATCAGGGTTGTGCATAGCTATGAAACGTACTCTCCTCTGGCTGTTGCTAAGTGGGCTGGGAGTTCCTGGGGTTTCGTCAGCAGCGGAGCCGGTAGGGTTCGCGGCGTTAGAAGTGAGCCGGTGGCCCCAACTGCGTACCGCCCAATGTCGGCAGGAATCCAGTTACGACCGCAGTGGTGGCAACGATGACAAAGGCCACTTCGTCGCCCGCCGCGGAACGGTTGCGGTGCTGGCCGATGTGTCGGGTCCGGGCTGCATTTACCGCCTCTGGTCGGCCAACCCCGGCGGACAGTTGAAAATTTATTTCGACGGGGAAACTACGCCCCGCATAGACCTGCCCTTGGCTGACTTGTTTGCCGGGCGGGTGCCTCCCTTTCTGCCGCCCTTCGTAGGGCAGGAAGGGGGTGGGGGTTATTGTTACCTCCCCCTGCCTTTCCGCCGGGGCTGCCGCATTGAGGTGGAAAACGCGTCCCAGTTGTACTATCAGGTCACTTACCACACCTTTCCCCAAGCCGGGGCCTGGTCTACTTTCTCGCCGGAAAAGGCCGTCCCTCCCCCAGAGGTGCGGGAGTTTTGGACCAGGATACAGCGGGGACAGGACCGTCCCGTAGCCAGTGGGGAAGGTCAGAGTTTCTCTCTGCATCCGGGACAGACCTTTACCCTGCTGCGACGGTCGGGCCCGGGTCTGGTACGGGCCTTTTCTCTTCGAGTATCTCCCCCCTCGTTGCGGGTGTTGCGGCGGGTCGTGCTGCGTATGTACTGGGACCGGGAACCCGAACCCAGTGTGGAGTGTCCCCTGCCGGATTTCTTCGCCAGCGGCCTCGGATTGAGTCCCCTGCATTCCCTTCCCCTGTCGGTGGCCGAGGGATGGCTCACCTGCCGCTTCCCCCTGCCCTTCGCCCGCGAAGCCCGCTTGACCCTGACCAACCGCTCCCACCAAACCCTGCACGTCACCGTTAGTTTCGACCTGGCCGAAGGCCTCGCCGTAGCCGGTCTGGGCCGTTTCCATGCCCAGTACCGCCACGCGTCCACGGTTTACGGCGAACCCTACGTCCTCCTGGAAGCGCGGGGGCGAGGACACTACGTAGGGGCCAGTGTGGCCCTGGTGTCCTCAGACGACCTGGGCTATTTAGAGGGCGACGAGCGTATTTTTGTGGACGGGGAGGTGGAGCCTTCCCTGCGGGGCACCGGCACGGAGGACTACTTCAACGGCGGCTGGTACTTCCTCTTTGGCCGCTTCTGCACCCCTCTGGCTGGGGCCCCGCTGCTGCGGGCCGACAAACAGCAGACGGCGGCTTACCGATGGCACTTGGGAGACGTAGTCCCGTTTCGCCAGCGGCTGCGAGTGGAATTGGAACACGGCGGGGCCAACGACGTTCCCGGCGCGCAGTACCGCAGTGTGGCCTATTGGTATCAAACGGAGCCCCATGCCCCCTTTCCCGCCTGGGAACCGTTGCCCGCGGAGCCAACCTACGCAGAGCCAGGGGTTATCGAAGCCGAGGAGTGGGCGCAGAGAGAGGTTTCCGGAGCCAAAGTGGAAGTTTGTGCCGACCGGGATTTGCCCCAGCCGGCCAGCGGCGGACACTATGCCCGCTTGCAAATCCCACCGGGGGGGAGTTGTTCCCTCCCCCTTTCCGTGGGACGGACAGAGGGCTACGAACTCCGGGCTCAAGTTGTGGCTGGGCCGGATGGCGGCCCGTTCCAAATCCAACTGGCCAACCACACCTGGGAACTGAACACCTATGCCCCGGAAATGGCCGTACGCCTGGTCTCCCTGGGCCGGCTGCGCTTGCAGGCAGGGGATTACACCCTCCAAGTGACTTCACTACAACCTGAGGCGTCCACTCGGTTGGCTTGGGACTACCTACACTTAGTACCCGTGGAACATGCCAGAGGGGCGGTAGAAGCGGAAGCACTGGAGATACTCAGCCATTCGCCAGGAGCGGAGGTGAAGGTGGAAGAATGGCGGGAGGGGGTGGGGCGCAAGTGGCAGTGGTCAGAGCGAGTAGAGGGCGGAGGGCGAATGGGCGAACCACGGTGGAGCGGGGCGGCGCAGGTGATTTTCCGCCCCCAGCGGGTGGGAGACGAAGTAACTTTGGCCCTGCCGGTGCAGAACGAGGGGAAGTACGAAGTGGCCGTCTCTTTCGCTCGGGGGCCGACCTTCGGGCGCGTACAGGTGCTCTTAGACGGACGACCTTTAGGCCCTCCCGTGGACACTTATGCTCCCACTTTCTCCCTGCGGGACCGGGTGGGACTGGGAGTCACCCCGCCTTTGCGGGAGGGGACCCACCGTCTTACCCTGCGGTCGGTGGGGAAAAACGAGGCCGCCACGGGCCTGGCGGTGGGCTTTGATTACCTGCACTTCTCCCCCCTGCTGCGGGGTTACAACCTCGAAAACCTGCCGGTGGAGGAGCACACGGCGCCGGTAAGGGTTAAGGAGCGGTTCGGAGCAGAACCCCGCTGGCAGGGCGGGGCTTATTTGCACCTGCAGGCCACAAAAAAAGGAGACGCTGTGACCCTGACCCTGCCGGTGCCTCGGACCGGGCGATATGCCCTCCAACTGCACCTGGCCCGGCTGAGCGCCGGAGGGCAGTTTCAAACCTATCTGGACGGCCGGCCGGTGGGTGGGGTGGGGGACAATTATCACCAAATTGAGTCCCGCGGTTCGCTTTCGTTGGGGGAAGTTGACCTGCACCGGGGCCCGCACCCCTTGCGCTTGGTAGTAACGGGGAAGAACCCGGCCTCCGGCGGATACGAACTGGGTCTGGATGCCCTTGAACTTACTCTCCTGCAGGCATATTCTCCTCCCTGGCCTTGGCTTTTGGTCTTAGTAGTATTGGGAGGAGCGGCAGGTCTCTGGTGGCGGAAAAGACGAGGGCCCAAGCCATGAGTGTGCAGACTGAAACTTTTCGGCTGGGAATTGTGCCTTACCTCAACGCGAAACCTCTGACCTACGCGCTGGAACGGGGCGATTTCCCCCAGGTGGAGACGGTGACCGGAGTGCCAGCGGAGTTGGCGGGGGCTTTACGAGCCGGGGAGTTGGCGGCTGCCCTGGTTTCCTCCTGGATGCTGTTTACGGACCCGAACTTAGTGCCCGTAGCGGGCCTGGGCATAAGTGCCCGGGGGCCGGTACAGAGCGTCAAACTTTTCTCGCGGGTGGACTTCACTCAGGTACGTACGGTGGCCCTGGACCTCAGTTCCCTCAGTTCAGCGGCCCTGACCAAAATCCTGCTGGAGAAGAAATGGGGACTGCGCCCGACCTACATCAACTGCCCGCCGAACCTCGACCGGATGTTGCGGGAGGCCGACGCCGCCTTGCTCATTGGCGACCCTGGCCTGACTCCCCACCTTCGCCACGTGCAGACGCTGGTGTACGATGTCCTCGACCTGGGCAAGGAATGGTCCGAGTGGACGGGACTCCCTTTCGTGTTTGCCCTCTGGCTCGCGCGGGAAAAATGGTTAAACACCTCCCTGCCGGCCATCTTACAGGCAGCGAAAGAGCGAGGTTTGGCGGCCTTGAGCGAAATTGCTGCCCGGGAGAGCCAGCGGTTGCAACTGCCCCCAGAAGTGTGCCTCCACTATTTGCGTCAGGTCATTAACTATGACTTTGGCCCGCGGGAACAAGCGGGTCTGGAGCGGTTTCAGGAACTGGCCCGGGAGGTGGGACTACTGCCCAGTTAGGCAAACGCATCGGTGAAGGGTGTGGCCATTGGGCAAAAAGGGTTGAGAAAGCATTACATAGGCGCAGAAGGTAACGCAAATTGCCAAATTGCGCCGCTATTTGGATGAAGACCTTGGCAAAGCGAAATTGTACCCTCATTTTCCGGCCGCCTCAAGGGTGTTGGCGGGATGGCCTATGCGTAGGCGGTCTGTTGGTCGCGGCCGGATTGTTTTTGCATCCGGTCGTATTCGGGGGACACGTGCTGCTGCCGGACTACCTGCTGTGGGCCCTGCCCTGGGCGGAAGCGACCTCGCTTTCCCCGGAAACCCCCTGGAACCCGCTGTGGTGGGATTCTCTGGCCCAATACTACCCCTGGCGGGTTTTCGCCGCCCGCCACCTGTGGGAAGGGATTATCCCCCTCTGGAACCCGCATCAGTTCTGCGGCATGCCCTTCCTGGCCAACGGACAGTCGGCCCTCCTGTATCCTTTCACCTGGCTCTTCTTTCTGCTGCTGGCTCCGGCCTCAGCCTTCGGCTGGAGTGCCCTGCTGCATTTGTTCCTGGCAGGGGCGTTCACCTTCGCCTTCCTGCGTCGCCTGCACACCAGCCGCAGTGCGGCCTTGGCCGGTGCGGTTACCTTCATGTTCTGCGGGTTCCTGGTGGCCTGGCTGCTGCTGCCTCCGCTGGTAAACACGGCGGTGTGGCTGCCGGCGATATGTTGGGGCTTAGAAACGGCACGGCAGCGACGCAGCCTCACGGCCGCGGCCCTGGCGGGCGGGGCATTGGGCATGGCAGCCTGGGCGGGGCATTTGCAGATTTTCGCCTATGTGACCCTGGCGGCTCTGGGCTACGGACTGTGCCGTCTGGCGGGGCGAGGGTTCAGGCTGTTGCTAACCACTTTCGCCCTGGGAGGGCTGTTGGCCGCAGGACAACTGCTGCCTACCCTGGAACTTGTCCAGTTCAGCCATCGGCAGGGTCAGCCGACGCTGGAGGGGTATCAGGGCTACCTCAGCCGGGCCATTCCTCCGGCCAACGTAGTTACCGCCTTCGTGCCCGACTTCTTCGGTCGCCCGGCCGAGGGCACCTATCGTGGTCTGCCCCTGCGGCGGGAAACCGGGGCAGGAGCGACCTTCACCGTACAGCCGCCGAATCCGGGCGATTACAGCGAGTTTGTGCTCTACTTCGGGGTGCTGCCCTGGCTGCTGGGCCTGTACGCCATGTGCGTGCGCCGCGACCCGCCGACCTACTTCTTCCTCGGCCTGGCCCTCTTTGCCCTGCTGCTGATTTTCGGCGGCAGTCCCAACGCCCTGTTCTATTTCCACCTGCCCGGCTTTGCCGGCGCCGGGGGGCCCGGTCGCATGGTCGTGCTGCTGATGTTCTCCCTGGCCATACTCACCGGCCTGGGCTTAGACCAACTGCGGGCCGATGAGCGGCGCTGGGTCCGGTGGCGGCTGGCAGGAATGGCGGGGTTGGGGCTGGTTCTGGCCGGGGGAAGTCTGCTGTACACCGCCGACGTGCTCCGTCGTCTGGGCGAAGTTTTCGGCTCCGGCTGGTTGCTTCAACTGTGGCATGGGGCCGTTCCGGCCCTCTGGCGCTTTGTCCTCCTCTATCTGCTCAGCGTGGCCGTTTGCGTCCTCCAACTTCCAACTTCGCGGGGGGGAAGGTTGGTCACCTCCGGCCTTCGCCTGTTGCCAGCCGCTCTGATTTTCTTAGACCTTTTCCTCTGGGGCCATCGCCTCAACCCCACTTCGCCGCCGGAGGTGGTCTATCCGCCCAGTGAGACCTTCGCGACCTTACAGACGGCAGGTTGGCAACGGGTGATGCCCGTCCGCACGGCCTGGCGGCTTACCCGTCCCCCAGCGCCCGTGCTGCCGCCCAACACGGCAATGGTGCCGGGCCTCTACGACGTGCAGGGCTACGATTCCCTCTACCTGCGGTGGTACAAGGAACTCATCAACGCCATGGACATACCCTTCCTGCGGGAATACTACCGCCGGAAGGGGCGAAGGCAAAATGTTCCCCTGGACGCCAGCCCTGCGGCCAACGGTAACATGCTCTTCACCGCCAACTATACCTCGCCGCTGCTCGACTTGTTAGGCGTGCGGTACGTCCTGGTTAGGTGGCTGCTGCCCCCAGAGTCCCAACTGCGGCTGTGCACCGATGGCTGGTTGAAAGTGTACGAAAACCCAGGAACTCTGCCCCGAGCCTGGGGAGTATATCGGGCAGAAGTGTTGCCCGACCAAGACCGCTTGCTGACCCGGCTGTTCGCGTCTTCCTTCGACCCCCGCCAGACGGTATTGTTGGAGGCTTTGAAGGTTGAGGCAACGGGGCAACGGGGCAATGGGGCTGTTTCCAAGTTTCCCAGTTTCCCAACCGCTGAATTCCCCGGTTGCCTAAACCCTCCGGCGCCGCAAGTCACCATAGAGGAATACACCGTCAACCGCGTGCGGTTGGCAGTTTCCTTCGCCGCGTCGGGCTGGGTAGTGATGAGCGACGTGTACTATCCCGGCTGGCGGGCTTATTTCACCGGGACGAGGGATGAGGGACGGGAGGCGGGGCACTGGGATAGGTTAGAGCGAGCCAATTACGCTTTCCGGGCGGTGCGCGTAGAGCCGGAAGTACGGGCCGTAACTTTGGTGTACCAACCGCAGACCTTTCGCCTGGGACTGTTTTTGACCCTGGGGGGAATTGGGGGCCTGGGCCTGGTCGTGGGTCTGGCCTGGAAACGGGGCGCTTCTTAAAAAGATGGCGGCCACTACATTCCCACGCCAGTAGGTTGACACAACTAACGACCGCAGATATAATAACGGTAAGGTGCAGGATGCAGGATACAGGATACCCCCCCTCTATCCCCCCGCACGCGGGGGAAGAAGGGGGGGCGCACGCAGGAAGGGAAGGGGCGTGGCCTGCATCGGGGTGGTC
>DTZQ01000082.1 GCA_012961305.1 Armatimonadota bacterium
CTTTACCTCTCCACCCGAGACGGTCGGGTCCTGTGCCTGGGCTAAAGGGGATAGGTAGAAGGAACAGAAAAAATAAGGGACCTGAGCGTCAACCTTTACTTTGAGGGAGTAATTACCCGAAAAGAAAATTTGAGGGAGGGACATGATGGGCACACGAGCCAAAACGGGATGGATGGTTGCTACGGCGTTAGTTCTGTTATCGGCAGCCTTGGCGGCTGCTTTGCATGTGGGTTCCAGGGAGCGAAGAGAAGCCCAACAGATTTTGGAAGCGACCGGCGTGAAAGGGGGTCTCATCGTTCACTTAGGCTGTGGCGATGGTCGCCTGACGGTCGCCTTGCAGGTGAACGACCGCTACCTGGTGCATGGGCTGGATGCTGATGCGGACAACATTGAAAAAGCACGCAAGCACATTCAGTCCCTGGGTCTCTACGGTAAGGTATCGGTGGAGTTGTTCGAGGGCAACCGTTTGCCGTATGCCGATAATCTGGTCAATCTGGTGGTTGCTGAGAATCCCGGCCGGGTCTCTATGGACGAAATTATGCGGGTGCTGTGCCCCAACGGCGTAGCGTACCTCAAAGAGGAGAGTAAATGGGTCAAGAGGGTAAAGCCCTGGCCAAAAGAACTTGACGAGTGGACCCACTATCTTCATGACGCAAGCGGCAACGCGGTTGCCCATGATTTAGTGGTCGGGCCGCCGCGGCACTTGCAATGGGTGGCCAAGCCGCTCTACTGCCGAAGCCACGAGATTGATTCCAGCATTAGCGCTCTGGTTTCCGCTAAAGGGCGCATCTTCTACATCTTAGATGAGGGCCTTACGGGCCTAACTGACGAGAGACTGCCCGCTAAGTGGTCTCTGGTAGCCCGCGATGCGTTCAGCGGAGTGCGGCTGTGGAAACGACCCCTACCCCACTGGGGTTGGCGGGAGTGGAAGAAGGCGGAGTTGGCCGGGCAGGACTGGACAACGCTTCGCGGTCAGCGCATCCGCTCCCCCAGCGTGCTTCCGCGGCGATTGGTCGCCGAGGGAGAGCGAGTGTACGTCACCCTCGGATATAAGGCCCCGGTTACGGCCCTCAATGCGGCTACCGGGGAGATTGTCCGAAACTACGAAGGGACTGAGGGCACCGATGAGATTGTGTGCAGCCGGGGCATCTTAGTCCTCTGCGTTCGGAAAAGGTCGGCCGGGGGCGGAAGCGCGGAAACGATTCTGGCAGTCAACGCCGGCACGGGAGAAATCCTTTGGCGGGTATCGGGGGAGGGAATAATCCCGTTGACCCTGGCCGTTGGAGGGGAACGGGTCTTCTTTCACAACTCTCGGGAAATCGTCTGTCTGGACCGGAGAACGGGCCAGGAACTATGGCGCACGCCAAGCGCAGGGGCCAAGGGGAGCCTCTGGACGGCGGCCTCCACGCTTGTCGTGTATGAGGGCGTGGTGCTGTTCCTGACCCCCAAGAAACTGGTGGCCCTTTCGGCCGAAACGGGGAAAGTCCTGTGGACGAAACCCGGCGCCCGAGGGCCAGGGGTGGCGAATCCGCCCGACCTTTTCGTGGCCGACGGGCTGGTCTGGTACGGAGGATTTGAGGGGCTGTCAGAGCGCCGGAGGGTCAACCTGACCACCGACCTGAGGAAGTCGGGATATGACCCCCAGACCGGCGAGGTCAAGAGGACCGTTGAGGTCGAGAACCTGATTACTCCGGGCCACCATTTCCGCTGTTACCGGAGCAAGGCCACCGAGCGATATCTTCTCTGGCCCAAGCGGGGGGTTGAATTCATTGACCTGAAAGCGGACAACCACATGCGGCACGATTGGCTGCGTGCGCCGTGCAAGTATGGGGTCATGCCAAGTAACGGCCTGCTTTATGTGCCCCCGCACCAGTGCTTCTGCTATCCCGGGGTCAAACTGAGCGGCTTTAACGCCCTGGCCCCGGCGAGGGGGCCGAAGGGCGAAGGTCTAAGGCCAAGTACGCGGCTCGAACGTGGCCCGGCCTATGGGCAAATCCAAAATCTGACCTTTGGAACCGAAAGTGCGGACGACTGGCCCACGTTTCGGCACGACCCACAACGCAGTGGTTCAACGAGGTCCGCAGTCCCGGTCAAAGTGGCTCGGCTTTGGCAGGCTGAGTTAGGAGGCAGACTCACCCAGCCGGTGGTCGCGGGCGGGAAGGTCTTTGTCGCCGCCGTTGATGCCCACACCGTTTGGTGCTTGGAGGCCGAGCAGGGAAAGCCTCTCTGGCTCTACACCGCTGGCGGACGGGTGGACTCGCCACCGACCGTCTATCAGGGGCTGGTTCTGTTCGGCTCAGCAGACGGATGGGTGTACTGCCTGCGTGCTTCCGACGGAAAGTTGGCTTGGCGTTTCCGGGCGGCTCCTGAAGAGCGACGGGTGGTGGCGTTCGGGCAGTTGGAATCGGCTTGGCCGGTGCACGGCAGCGTGCTCGTCCAAGATGGGGTGGCTTACTGCGCTGCCGGACGCTCCTCTTACCTCGACGGGGGCATCTATCTGTACGGTCTGGACCCCAGAACGGGGAAGGCGCTGTACCAAGGCCAGGTTGAGGGGCCCTATCCTGACCTCTCCAAGGATGTGGGCCGGCCCTTTGACATGGAAGGGACCAAGGCGGACGTGCTGGTCAGCGACGGCGTCTATCTGTACATGCAGCAGGTGATGTTCGACCGCCACCTGCGGGAGCAAGAAGCACCGCGTATCACCAACATGGGCGACCGGAAGATGGGCCGACACCTGCTCTCCACGGCCGGGCTGTTGGACGATTCGTGGTGGAACCGTACCTTCTGGATGTACGCCGAGCGATGGCCGGGTTACTACATTGCGAACCAAGCCTCCAAGAGCGGCCAACTCCTGGTGTTCGACGCTACGACCACCTATGGAGTCAAAGTCTACACCAGAAGGAACGTTCACAGCCCCATGTTCTTTCCGGCCACAGAAGGCTACTTGCTTTTCGCCGATGACAACGACAACGAGCCGCTGCTGGAGGAGAAAGCGATAAACAAGGATAAAGGGCCTGGCTTCACGCGGCCCCAGCCACCTAAATGGGCCCTGCGGGTGCCGGTTCGCATTCGCGGCATGGTCCTCGCGGGCCAGACGCTATTCGTGGCTGGGCCGCCGGATGTCCTCGACCCCAATGACCCCTTAGGTGCCTTCGAGGGGCGAAAAGGAGGGCTTCTGTGGGCCGTATCAACCGCAGAGGGGAAAAGACTCGCCGCGTACCGGTTAGATTCGCCGCCGGTCTTCGATGGCCTGGTCGCGGCGCAGGGACGGCTTTACCTCTCCACCCGAGACGGTCGGGTCCTGTGCCTGGGCTAAAGGGGATAAGGGAGGAAATAAGGGCCTGTAGGCGAAAAGGAAATTTGAAGGAGAGCCATGATGAGTGCACGAGCCAAAACGGGATGGGTTGCCACAACGCTTGTTCTGGCATTGGCGTTAGGGGCTGCTTTTCGCGTGGGCTACGGGGAGCGGAGGGAAGCGCAACAAATCCTGGACGCAGCCGGGGTGAAGGGCGGCCTCATCGTCCACTTAGGCTGTGGCGATGGAAAGTTGACGGCCGCTCTGCGCGTCAACGACCGCTACTTGGTTCACGGTTTGGACCCCAATCCGGACAACGTCCAGCGGGCGCGGAAATACGTTCAATCGCTGGGGCTATACGGGAAGGTATCCGTTGACCGGCTGAAGGGCAGCCGTCTGCCGTACATTGACAACCTGGTGAACCTCGTGGTATCCGAGAACTTGGGCAGCGTTCCAATGGATGAGGTCATGCGCGTCCTCGTGCCCAATGGCGTGGCCTACCTTAAGCGGAAAGGCCGGTGGACGAAAGCGGTCAAACCGCGCCCGAAGGAGATTGACGAATGGACCCATTACCTCCACGACCCCAGCAACAACGCGGTGGCCCACGATTCGCTCATCGGCCCACCTCGTCATCTGCAATGGGTCGGAAGCCCCCGCTGGTCGCGGCATCACGACCACATGGCCAGCACGAGCGCCCTGGTATCCTCCGGCGGACGGATTTTCTACATCTTCGATGAAGGGCCCACTTCGTCAATCCTGTTGCCGCCGAAGTGGACTCTCATTGCCCGGGATGCCTTCAACGGCACCATCCTTTGGAAGCGTCCCATCGGGAAGTGGCATACCCACCTTTGGCCCCTCAAGAGCGGGCCGGCCCAACTCCCGCGACGTCTGGTCGCCGTAGGGGAGCGAGTGTACGTCACTCTGGGAATTGATGCCCCCCTCACCGCGCTGGATGCGGCCACGGGGGAGACCGTCCGCACCTACGAAAGCACCCAGGCCACCGAAGAGGTGCTCTTCTCGGAAGGGGTGCTCTTCCTCCTGGTCAACGAGGAAGCGGCGAAAAAGGCGGAGGCCAAAGCCAGTTACGCGAGTGTCCAGGAAATCAGAACCGAAGCCCGGGAGACAATGTGGGATGCACCTCCGAGGGCAATCCTGGCCGTCCGGGCGGACACGGGAGAAATTCTGTGGCGGAAGCCGCAAACCGTGGTCCCTCTGACCCTGGCAGTTGACCGACAGCGCGTGTACTTCCACGACGGTGAGAAGGTCGTCTGCCTGGAGCGAAGGAGCGGCCAGCAACTTTGGGCCTCCAAGCCCCTACCCCGTTGGTCAACGATTCGGACTTGGTTTGCCCCTACGCTCGTGGTGTACAAGGATGTGGTCCTCTTCGCGGGTGGGGAGAACATGATTCCCCATCGGGGCGGCAGGGATACCATGACGGCGCTGGCAGCGGAAACGGGCGAGGTTTTGTGGACCTCCGACCATCCACCCTGTGGTTACCAGTCGCCGGAGGACGTTCTGGTGGCGGGGGGACTGGTGTGGGCTGGCGAAACGACCAGCGGCAGTTACTCCGGGGTCTTCACCGGGCGAGACCCGTTCACCGGCCAGGTCAAAAATCAGTTCCCGCCCGATGTGGAGACCCACTGGTTCCATCACCGCTGCTATCGGGCCAAGGCGACGGATAAGTACCTCCTTACCTCGCGCACCGGCATCGAATTCCTGGACCTCAAAGCGAACCACTGGATTTGCCACCACTGGGTTCGCGGCGGGTGCCTTTACGGCGTTATGCCCTGCAATGGCTTGATTTATGCTCCCCCCCATGACTGTGCCTGCTACATCGAAGCGAAGCAATACGGATTTAACGCCCTCGCTCCCGAATCCCCAACCCGCCAGGTTCCCAAGCAAGGGTCCGATGAGGGCCGGCTCGAACGCGGCCCAGCCTACAGCGAAACCATCGCTCCTCAGCCCTCAGCCGTTGGCCAGCAGGACGATTGGCCCACCTACCGGCATGATGCCTCGCGTAGTGGCTACACGAAAACACCTGTGCCCCCGGAACTAAAGCAGGTCTGGGAGGCCGACCTCGGCGGAAGGCTCAGCAGTGTGGTGGTGGCCGAGGGCAAACTGTTCGTGGCCTCTGTTGATGCCCATACGGTCTACGCCCTCGACCAGAACTCTGGAAAGAGGATTTGGAGTTACACGGCGGGGGGACGGGTGGACTCACCGCCGACCATCTACCAGGGCCGGGTTCTGTTTGGTTCCGCCGACGGCTGGGTCTATTGCTTGCGGGCCTCCGACGGGGAACTGATTTGGCGTTTTCGCGCCGCACCTGCGGAGCGGCGGCTGATGGCCTTCGAGCAAGTGGAATCGGTCTGGCCGGTTCACGGCAGCGTGCTGGTATTGGACGGGGTCGTCTACTGCGTCGCCGGACGCTCGATGTTCCTGGACGGGGGCCTGCGCCTGCTCCGGCTCGACCCGGAAAGGGGCCGTAAACTGTCCGAGACGGTTCTCGACGACCGCGACCCGGAGACGGGCAACAACTTGCAGATGTACGTTACCGGCCTGAACATGACCGTCGCCCTGCCAGACATTTTGTCCAGTGATGGTCGCAACGTCTACCTGCGCTCCCTGCCCTTCGACCTCCAGGGCCTCCGCCGCCGGATTGCCTACCTGGATGTGAAGCAGCAGAAGGGTGAGGATGTGCATCTGTTCTGCCCTACTGGCTTTCTCGATGGCTCGTGGTTTCATCGGTCCTATTGGGTGTACGGCCGGAGCATGGCCTCGGGCGCCGGGGGATACTACCTGGCGGGCAAGGTCGCTCCCGCCGGGCGGATTCTCGTGGTCGGCGATTCTAAGGTCTACGGTTTCGGACGCCAGCCACAGTACTACCGGTGGACGACGCCGCTGGAGTATCATCTCTTCGCCACCAGCAGGGAACTCCCGGAGGTCCCGCCGCCGACCAGGGTAGGGCCGCGGTCGTGGGTGAGCGTGGAGAAATCCGAAAGCCTGAATCCGGCCAACAAACCTCTGGCGGTGGAAGCGTGGCTCAGGGCCCGCAATGGAAATGGAGTGGTAGTCGCCAGGGGTGGCCCCTCGCACGGGTACGCCCTCTTCCTGGAGGGGGGCAAGCCCCAGTTTGCCGTGCGGGTGCGGGGTGAGATAAGTGCGGTCAGCGCGGAAGAGAACGTGGTAGGCAAATGGGTTCACCTGGCTGGGGTCCTGACCGCCGACCAGAAACTCCTGCTCTATGTGAACGGCCGGCTCGCCGGTTCGGCCAAGGCCGTTGGATTCATCGCTGCCGACCCGGCGCAAGCCATGGAAATCGGTGCCGACGTGGGAGGTGGTGTTGGCGATTACAACTCCCCCTTCGGGTTTGCCGGAATCATAGACGAAGTCAGGGTTTACCACGGTGCGGTGAGCCGGGCCGACATCGAGAGACACTACTCGACCCCCGGCGACACCAGGGCGCAGAAGGCAACCTTGGTTCTGCATTATACCTTCGACCAGGGCGAGGCCAAGGACCTGTCGGGGCATAGGAACGAGGGGACGGTCGAAGGTGCTGAACCCGCAAAGGGCAGGTTCGGAGATGCTCTGAGGTTCAAGGGCGTGAAAAGGCGTCCGCGGGCCGTGCTCCCCTTCGCGGTCAAGCACGATTGGTCCCGTGAGGTGCCCCTGCTTGTTCGAGCCATGGTGTTGACGGGCAGGACGCTCTTCATCGCCGGGCCGCCAGATGTGGTCAATGAAGAGGAGGTGAACCAGCGGCTAAGCGACCCCGAGGTTCAGGCTAAACTGGTTGAGCAAGTTGCCGCCCTCGAGGGGAAGAAGGGTGCTTTGCTGTGGGCAGTAGCCGCCTTGGACGGGGGGAAACTGGCCGAATACCACCTCGAATCCCCGCCGGTCTGGGACGGAATGGCCGCGGCGGGCGGGCGACTGTATCTGGCCCTGAGGAATGGCAAGGTGCTGTGTTTTGCGAGGAGCGGATAATATGTCCAAAGACCAGAAAGGATACCTCTGCATCTGCTTGGCGTTTTCAATGCTTATCGCTGCGCCCCTTTGGGCCTGCGACATACCCGTTTTTCGCTATGCCCTGGAGTACTGGCCAGCGGACCTCTACGTGGTGACCGTAGTTCATCGGGGCCCTTTGAACCCGGAGGAACAAGCCCTGCTGAAAAGGCTGCAGGAGGTCTCGGCGGAATTAGCGGCCAATATCTTAGTGGAGACCGTGGACCTGGCACAGGAACCAGACGGCGAAATGGCTCAACTGTGGAGGAGCCAATCCCAACCGAGACTCCCGTGGCTGGTCGTTCGCTATTCGCGCCCTTTGGAGATTAGCGAACCGGTGTGGACTGAGCATTTCACCGCTGAGGCCGTGGAAACGCTGCTTCACTCTCCCGTCCGGGCGGAAATCGCCGAGCGCCTCCTCGCAGGAGAGACCGCGGTGTGGGTTCTCATAGAAAGCGGGGTAAAGGAGCGAGATGAAGCAGCAGCCCAGTTGCTGGAGACGCAGTTGAAACGCATGGAGGAAACCCTGGAACTCCCTGTGCTGAGCGACTACCTGGGATATATGCTCGAAACGGAAGAAACCAATTTGAAAGTTTCCTTCTCCCTGATTCGAGTGGCCCGCACAGACCCCAAAGAGCGGATGTTGATTCAGACGCTCCTGCAACGGGATTCGGGGGACGGGGAAGGAGTGCAGCCGGCGGCATTTCCCATCTTCGGACGCGGTCGCGCCCTTTGCGCCCTTTTTGGGGAGGACATCAACGAGGGGAACGTCGAGGAAATCTGCTCATTTCTCATTGGCCCGTGTTCATGTCAGGTGAAGGAGTTGAACCCGGGGATGGACCTCCTGCTGGCAGCCGAGTGGGATGAGATGGTGGACGAACAGTTAGCGGAGTATGCATATGCACAACCACCCCCATTCACCGATTTATCCGATTCCGTTGCCGAGGAAGACCGCAGTTCCGGGATGCTGTGGCGTAATGTGCTAATTGCGGTGTCGTTCCAGTTTGTCGTGGTGATGATTGCCACCTGCATACTGCTATGGCGGAAGAGGAAGAGGGAATCAGGTACGGTTTGAAAGGGGGAGAAGGAGAAAACCTAACTCATGAGTAAAAGCACGGTGCTCATTGCTTACTACACCCGCACAGGCAATACGGAAAAGATGGCCCGAGCAATTGCCCGGGGAGTCGAAGCAGCCGGGCTGACGGCGAGGGTGAAGGAGGTTGAAGCCTGTACGCTCGACGACCTGCGGGCGGCGGGGGCCATAGTGATAGGTTCGCCCACTTACTTCAGCAACGTGGCCTGGCCGGTGAAGAAACTAATTGACGAGTCCATCGCCCTTTATCGGGGCCATGAACTGCGGGGCAAAGTGGCGGGCATTTTTACCTCCTCAGGCACCGCCCGAGATGCGCAAGATTGCCTGCGGATGCTGGAACTGGCCTGGGGATTGCACCACCAAATGCAGGTGGTCAAACCGGGCCTGGTTCGCGTGGACGGCAGTCCAGAGGACCAAACGGAAAGAGAGGGTCAGGCCTACGGGGAAAAAATCGCCCAGGCGATAAAGCAGGGATAACTCATTCTTTCGCCTCTATGGCCCTTTCGGCCAACTCCAGGGCCCGGAAGAGAAGGCGCCGTTGGGCCTCTTCATCGGTCCAATAGCCGTTGTCGGAAGTTTCCTGCCGCACCACGATGACCTCCACCTCCGAGTCTGGCTGGACTTCGATTAGGTCCTTCCCCGCCGCGCCAGAGGGAATGAGTTCCGGCAGGCCGAACCCCTTAAAGGCGAGAATCACGCTGTAGAGGTAAGGTTCACCCCTATTAATGGCAACCTGCACCTGTATCCCAATGAAGCCCTGAGGGGCCTTTTTGCGACGCAGCATGAGCCGGGCATCTAAGGGCACCTGTTTCCCCTGGTGGTTAGTTGCAATTTCCAGCATGGGAGTCAGTTCCCACCGGGGGTGGGGTTCCTCCCGCAGGAACTCCCGCACGTTCTGCAAAGTGGCGATTTTCGATATCAACTCTATCGGCTCCCAGGCCAGGTAGAAACCCGAAAGCCACAGGGGAAGCAGCAGAATCAACACATCGGCTCCCCAAATCCCTGCCAGCATAGGACTTATCCCCTTCAGCACGAAAAACACCCCTCCGCTGAGGGCCAGCACTCCCAGCACCGCTGCACATCCCAGACCACTGTTCAGATTGAGAGCGTCTTTTACACTTTGCCACTCTCGAGAACGACGGTACTGCTCTATAACGCGCTCATATTCGGCAAAAGTCACGTCTTTCCATTCCCACTGGTGGCCAATGACCGGATGGTTGGAAAGGCCCCGGACCAAACTGAGCAGCATGGCCCCCAGAAGCAAACCCCAACCCACTACCGCCAAGGGTACTGCCACTTCCCACCGGCTCATCCCCAGGGCTATCACTTGTAGCCCCAACCCCCCGGCCAGGAGCCAACCGATGATTCGCCCTCGCCTCTCCCAGGGAAGTTCGGGCCATAAGCGGAACACAGAACGCGCTTGGGCCATAGTTGCTACTCTCCCCCGATTTTCCATCGTAGAGGCGATTTCCTATGTAGCAGCCAGTTCTCCCCACCCCCTCGCCTGCCAGTAGAGGGGACAGGCCCCCTGACAGAAGGCAAAATGCTCGCAGCCGTGGCAGGGTGGTGGGGCGTGCTGTTTGCTCTGGTGAAAGCAGGCCGCTGAGGAATGCCAGACTTCAGGGAACGGCTGGCGCAGCAGGTTGCCTACCGGTTCCGGGTAACTGGAACAGGGCAATACATCTCCATTGGGGGCCACGCTGAGCAGGCCATCGCAGGCGGCGCAGCCTTTGTTGCCCAAGCCGTGGGCAAGGGGGTTGAAAAGGCAGTAGGGCGTCGGCGAGTACCAGAGGAACTCCAAACCGCGCTCCCGCGCCTCTCGCTTGACCTGCTGCACGAGGTCGCCAATTTCGGAGTAACTCACCCACAGGGAGGGGTCAGAGGCGGCGCCGGTCGGAATGACCAAGTTCATAGAAAAACGCGACAGGCCCAAAGTGGCCAGCAAATCCACCAGCCGCAGCAAATCGCCCGCATTTACGCGGTTGATAGTCGTGTTGGTGTGCACCTGCAAGCCGGCCGCGCGGAGGTTATCCAAACCCCGCAGCGTCCGCGCGAAGGAGCCGGGCACTTGCGTGAGCCGGTCGTGCACTTCGGGGCAGGAACCCTCCAAACTGACCTGGGCACTGTCCAGGCCCGCCCTGACCCAGGCCCGTACCCGCCGCCGGGTGGCGGTAGTGCCATTGGTGATGAGGTTCACCCGCAGGCCCAACTGCTTGGCATAGCGAATCAGCGCTGGCAGGTCCCGGCGCAAAGTCGGCTCGCCGCCGGTGAAACTCACGCTGGGCACCTCCGCCTCCCAACGGATGATTTCCAGCACCCGCCGTACCTCAGCCGTGCTCATTTCCCCCCCACTGCTCTGCACCCCCTCGTCCCCCAGGTAGCAAAAAACACAGCGGAGGTTGCAGCGGTAGGTAAGGGCAATTTCGCTGAGCACGGGCAGGGTGTTGAAGGGCAGTTCAAAGGGTACGGTCTCCACCGCCGCCCGCGGCTCCCCCTCCCGCAAACAGCCCTTCAGCAGGGCCCGCAGGTCGCAGAAGAAGTAATGAAGGGCCTGTCGCCGCTCCGGGCGGTCGCCCACCTCCCGCAGCACCTCTCCAATGGAGGCCCCGCTCAGCAGCCGTTGCAGAACCCACACCCCCGTTGCGTTCAACTTGTACGCCTGATTGGGCACGAGGATGAGCAGGTTGTCCGCGGCCCGCACATGCACATAGGGCCGTACCTCGCGCACGAACTCGTCAACCCAACTCAGGTCTATCGGTTGAGCCATCATAGGCAATAAGCGATACACCATAGGCCATCCGGCGGTGAACGGTGGCCTAATGGGCCCCCCCGCTCACACACGCGCTGTGGCAGGCCGAATGACAGGCCGAGTGGCAGGCCGAATGACAAGCCGAGTGGCAGGCCGAATGACAGGCATCGTGACAAGCCGTGTGCACGTAGCACGCGCTGTGACAGGCATCGGATTTGATGAAAGCCGAGTAAGAATCGGCTCCGACCAGCGACAGGGCTGGTGGCACTTCCAAGTCGCGCACCGCGGCGAACTCCTCCTGGGTCTCGGGCGGCGGTTCCGCAGTAGTGTCGGGCAGTGAGGAGTAGTAATAATAGGGGTAGTACCGCGGATACGAACTTCCAAACGCGTCCCGGTAGGTTTCGCGCAGTTCCTCTCGGCTCCGCACGGACTCGAACACCTGCTGAAACTGGCGGCGGTAGTACCGCTTGGTGGCCTCCAGGTCGCAGTCCCAGGCCTTCTCTTGCAGGCGGTCAGCGATGGCTACGAACAGGTTTTTCACCGCTTCGTCGTCCAAATGTCCGTCCGGGCCCATGGCGGCGAGCAGCATCCGGGCGTAGAGGTTGTCCGGCTGGCGGTCAGTTGGCAAGCGCCGCAGGGTGAGGGGGGCGGACTGAACGATTTCCACGAACCCCTGCACGGCCAGGTCGTGCACCAACAGGGCCAAGATTTTACCCGGAGGTACGTCCAGCAGCATAGCGGCTTCTACCATATCTAAGCGGGCGACTTTGCCCTCCTGGCGAAAGGTGCTGACCTGAATTTTGGGGGGCACCCAATCCTCGCTTTCCCACTGGACCTCGTCCAGCCGAGCCCGGGCTTGGAGGATTGAGCGCTGTTTCGCGGCCATTAACCGAAAGGCCACCAGTCCTAACCCTCCCAACAGCACGGCTGCCAGGGCCATTCTCATTAGGAGCAAAGGAGGCAATCGAACGGGCCGCGGACGGCCGAGTGGAGAGGGTGCAGGGGGGGCTGGGGCGCGTTGGCCCAAGGAGGAGAAGTATTGGGCATCCACAAACAGTTGCAGGCGGAAGGAATAGCGAGCAGGCACCTGGTCTTTGTGCAACCGCACGGTGAACCAGTACTTGCCGTCCGCAGGTTGGCCGTAGTAGGAGATGAGGTACTCCCGGTTCATGCCCGGCTCGGTCATGAACTTGACCTGCTCCAGAAAGGATTCCTCCACCTCTTCTCCGGCGACTTGGATGGGCCAGTGGATGTAGGCCGTTTCGTGTTCCAGCGGCTTGTCCCATGCCGCCAGGGCCCAGTCGAGCATGGCCAATTCGCCCCATTCTTCGCTGGTCGTTTTGACCAAATAGCCCTCCCCTGCCAGGTCAATCCCAAAGACGAGGGAGTAAGTCACCTCGCCCTCACCAACTGCTTGTCCCCCGGCCAAGAGCACATCGTAGGTTGGGGTTGGTGCCTGGAGAGGGCGAACCTCCAGGCGGTAGGAGCGACCTTGGCTGTCCTCGGCCCGCGACTGCTGGAGGTCGAAGTAGAGGCGCCCGCCCAGTCCTTGGAGGTAAAATCCGTGCATTTCCCCGGAGACAACCCGGTAGCGAACCTGGTAAACCACCGTCGCCTTTCCATCGGGCCGGGGGCAGACATGGGCCTCGACCCACTGGGGTTCGGCTTTAACGGCTGCTCGGACAGGGCTGAGGCTCGCGGCCAGCAGCCCCCAACTGAAGAACAATCCTAAGGTGCGTTTCATCCTTACTCGACCTCGCGAGTGCCTTCGATGCGGGCGCGGAGCAAATCGGCCTGAGCGAGGACGAACTCGGCGAAATCCCGCTTGGCGGCAGCCCAATCTTCCTCCAGGGGGAAAGTGTTCACAATTCCCCGCCACACGACTTGGTAGGTTCGCTCCAAAGCCGCCCGAGCATCCCCGCTGCCCAGGTACTCAAACACGGCCTTAATCGGTACGGGCCTGAACACCGGCGTAGGCCCTACGGGAACCTCCGTCGCCGCCCCCAAGAAAACCACCTGCATTTCCTCCAACATGTCCAAGTGCTCCCGAATGGCAGCCAATACGGAGGCAACGGAGAAATCAGCCGAGGAAAACTCCATTTCGAGGGTACGGTCGGTGATGTTGCCGTAAAGCACTTCCATACGCCTGGCCTCCCTCTAAGGGTTTTGTTGTTTGAAAGTGGGGATATTTCGATTTTTGGAACCATCCCTTGAAAGTATAACAAATTTATCGGCAGGAGTCAAAGAGCGGGGGAAGAAATAGAAGGAAAATCCCAGGGTCAGGTGCTTCCGCGCGGACCCGACGGGAGGGAGGGTTTTTGACCGAAAAACCCAGTAATGCCCATCGGTAGGGCGACATCCCCTTGTCGCTCGTCGGGGCTCCAAAACGGAGGAGGACAACGGTGCGCCTGAAAATTATCGCCTGTGAGGTGACCTTTCGGGAACTTTGCTACGTGGTGGCGCGAGCCAAAAACGTGGTGGATTTGACCTTCGTGACCCAGGGCTATCACGACAACCCGGAAATTGGCCGGGAGAGGCTGCAGGCCCTCATAGATGCCGTCGAGCCGGGCAGGTTCGAGGCCATTTTGCTGGGCTACTGCCTGTGCAACAACTTGGTGGTGGGCCTGCAGGCGCCGGAACACACCCCCTTGGTCATCCCCCGCGCCCACGATTGCGTGACCCTGTTTTTAGGCTCGAAGGAGCGATATGCAGAGATGTTCCGCCAGCGGCCGGGGACGTACTACTACACTTCCGGCTGGTTGGAATATTCCCAGCGCGGGGGGGAACGCGTGCCCTACCGCCCCAGTTCTGGTCTGGGACCCCGGCGGCAGACCTACGAGGAACTGGTGGAAAAATACGGTGAGGAAAATGCCCAATACTTGTTGGAGTTCATGGGCCACTGGCAGCAATACTACACCCACGGCGTCTGGATTGACTTCGACTTCTTAGACGGTTTGCCCTTCAGGGAGCGAGTGAAGCAAATTTGCACGGAGCGCGGCTGGCAGTACGAGGAGGTAAAGGGCGACCTGAGTTTGCTACAGCGCTGGGTGGATGGGGAGTGGAACGAAGCGGATTTCCTAATTGTCCAGCCCGGCAAAGCAGTCACCGCTACTTACGATGAGGGCATTATTGCAGTCTCTTGAAGCAACGCTCAGACTGCACAGGACAAGCGAGCCACAAATGCATTGCTGAGAGGGGGTAGTTCCCA
>DTZQ01000083.1 GCA_012961305.1 Armatimonadota bacterium
CACTCCCTCCCTGCGCGGGGGCGAAAGCGGCCACGATGCGCACCGGCACCCGAAGCGGTTTGCCAGCACCTCCGCATCCAGCCAACGTCAATCCCAACGCCACCAACATCAGCACGTTTCTTCCTTGCATGACTATTTCCTCCTTAATGCTCAATTTTTTTTCATCAGTTTTCGTCTCATTCCTCACTCCCTCAGAACCAAATCTTCCGCATCTCCGGCTTCATCGTTCGGTCGGAGAGGAACAACCCCCAATGAGCCCCCACCGAACCCTCCTCGGCTGTCTTCCACTGTTCGTCAAAGGCTTCGAAGAGATAGACTTCCATCCCCTCCGCCTCCGCCCATTCCACCACCTGCCGCACGAAGCGCCGTTGGCTGACTGAGTTGGGCACCGCTTGACCCTGCGTCTGCCCTCCACTGGGCCAGCCCACTTCGCCCAGCACCAGAGGCTTCTGCGGGTAGGCGGTCTTCAACTGCTGATAGGCGGTCTGGGTGCGCTCCAGAGCCCGCTCTGCCGGGAAACCCTCCCAATAAGGGTAGGCATGAACGAGCAGATAGTCGCAGGCTTCAGCCAAATCGGGATGGTCCAGCCAGGTCTGGTAGATGGCGCCGGTGCTGAGGGGCACCGAAACCTGCTGTTTGACCTGTTGGATGAGTGCAATGAGTTCCGCCTCCGTCAGGTCGCCCCGCAGCAGCACCTCGCTCCCCACCGCCACCTTCTCCGCCTGTCCCGCCTGCGCAATGGCGATGAGGTTCTGGATTTCCTGCTGATTTGCTTCGTTGTCCTTGCCAATCCATGCTCCAGCCAGACAAGCGATGCCCAACTCCTGGGCGATGACCGGGATGCGTTCCAAGCCGTGGGTCGCCCCGAACGTCCGCACTGCTTTCACTAAAGGTTGGAGGAGGGTCAAGTCCTCGCGCATTTCCTCCTCCGAAGGGTAGACACCCGTGTTAGGGCTCTGCCCATCACGGAAGGGACTGTAGCAGGCACGGATGCGCCCAATGCCCGGATAGGCACTGGGGATGGCATCCAGCAGGTTGAAGTGGAAGACCGTCCAGCCGAACCGCCCCGAAGAAGGCCACAGTTCGAGCGTGATAGGGTCATTCTGCACTGGGTCCACATCCACCAGTCCCGTCTGACCCGTGTAGAGCACCTCTCCCTCGGCGGCCAGCGCTTCGACCACGAAGAGGCGGTCAATGCCGTTGGGCACTTGGAGAGTCCCCGTTGCCTGGTGATTCTCGGCATCGTAGGGGAGTTCGTAAGTCAAAGTGCCTTCGAGTTCTGGTCCTGTAACCTTCACCACCACCTTTGCCACCGGCGGTGCTCCTTGACGGGTGGGAACGCTTACGATGATGCTCACTGGGCTGAGGGAAGGGGGCGAATTGGTGCCTCCTCCACCACAACCCACAACAGCCCAGAGAAGCAAAAAACTCACGCCCCATAATCTCGCTTGGTACATGGTTCTCTACCTCCAATGTGTCAGGTTAGTGGCTCTGCGGAGAGTCCGGGGATTCCTTTTCCCCATCGAGAACTTCTCCCTCCACCATCGAACGCCACAGCGTCAAGCAAGATGGCAACACCAGGGCCTTCAACTGGCTCTCCCATTCTTGAACGGCTTCCCGGCGGAGCGCAGCCTCTCCAGCCCGCCGAACCGTCCGTTGCGAGGCGCCCCACGGCACCGCGAATCGAACGGACATGGGTGAAAATGCGGTCAGCGTCACCCCTTCCCATTCCACCTCTTCCCCTGAAGGCCGCTTCAAAGTGAAAGTGCAGGTGATGTCCGTTCCGTAGGCGTCAATGTCCTCGGGGTCTGGTTCTCCGACGACGAAGAGCGGGAACCCTTCATGATAAGGCTCCCCCTGCTCCTCCGTATAGGAGGCCACCAATACGAACGGCAACTGACGACGCTGGGTCTCTTTGAAGGAAGACACCACCACCCCACGTATTCCCTGCTGACGTAAAAGGGAGAGTAACCTCTGTTGGAGGCGGCGGCGAATCCACGCCTTGCTGGGCCTCCTCCCGCGCAACGAGCCGATGACAATCATCAAACCGAGGTGGTCCACCGGCGCCAATCGGGAGGCCAGATACCAAACTTGCTTTTCCTTCTCCCAACGGATAAGTCCCGTCTGGACGCAATATTCCAGATGTCCACCTAATAGCCGGACTAAATCTCGGAGCGTCGCATAGGTCCGACCATCGCGGACGAAACCCTTCATCGGGACGGTTCGTCCCGGCGCGCCTTCTTCCTCCACCAACGTCGCTTTCTGCTCGCGGACATTCAGCACTAAAACGGCCTTATCCCGGCGGAAAGTGATGCCCTCGGCCTCTGGGTCATGAAACCAATCCAGGGCTTCCAAAAAGGGACGGACCGCTACATAGGAGCGCCCTCTGATAATTATCACAGGAGCGGTCAGCCACCGCCCCTTTTCGTCGGTGGAGGCCTTCTCCTCCGAAGCCTCCGTCTCCGTGACCGGAACTCCCTGTTCCAGCGCCTGAGACGGAACCAAACTTCCCTCCCAACCCTCGGGCTGCCACCCTTCTGATTTCTCCATCCCCAATCCGAACACCATTACCATTGCCAACGACCATAGTCGTCTCATGATGGTTCACCTCCCGGTTTTGGTGATGTCAAGTTAAGCCCCTGGTTCCCCTTTCCGCTCACTCAGAGGGCAGAGGGAACGAAGGGGCAGCGTAGGGAGCAAATCACTCCCAGAAACGACATCGCCGATGGGCTTCCACGAACAATCGTGAATGGAGCCAACAAGGCTCCCGCTAAGGTGGTCGCGACGTTGCGGGCGACTGGCACTGCTTCCTCACCCAAAGCAAAACGGCGCAGTTCCACCAAACGCCTCACCAAGGGAGGACGGGTCGAGACCAGTTCCAGCGCTTTGGCCAGGGCACTACCTTCAGTCTCCGCCGCCTGATGAATCCAAACTTCAGGCTGCGCCTGCCGGGCCAGTCGCCACGGCCCGTAGATGCGTCAGGAGTTGGCCGAATACGTTTTTCCTTTTCAGCGTTTCTTCATTTATTGGTTTTGCACTCCCCAAATCCTCCCTTCTCGATTCGTGACTACTCAGCCGGAGGCTGATATTCCCGC
>DTZQ01000084.1 GCA_012961305.1 Armatimonadota bacterium
TTGCTCGAATGGCAGCGCGGGCCAGCCTGGATGATTTTCATAGCCTCTGCGCTGGCCATCATTCCCCTGGCCGGCTGGTTGGGCCGGGCGACGGAACATTTGGCAGTGCACGCAGGGGAGGGGGTCGGCGGTTTGCTCAATGCTACTCTGGGCAACACCGCGGAATTGATTATTGGCCTGATGGCCCTTCGGGAGGGGCTTTATGAGGTCGTAAAAGCCTCTCTCACCGGTTCCATCATTGGGAACATCCTACTCGTGTTGGGCCTAAGCATGTTGGCCGGAGGATTGCGCTACCCAGAGCAACATTTTAGCCCGATGGGTGCAAGTTTAGGGGCTACCATGTTAACTCTGGCGGCCATCGGCCTGGTCGTACCCGCCGCCTTTGCCCACCTTACCCTCCGGGAACGCTTCCCCCACACTCAAGAGTTAAGTGCTGCCATTGCTCTTATCCTCATGCTCACCTATGGCATTAGCCTGCTGTTCTCTCTGCGCACCCACAAACATCTGTTTATGGGCCGGGCCGGGGAACTTGAAGGCGAAGCGCCTTGGAGCCTCCGCAAAGCCATAGGGGTACTAATCGCCTCGGCCGTTGGCATTGCAGTATGCAGTGAGTTCCTGGTCGGAACCGTTGAAGAAACCACCCGGCAATTGCGCTTGAGCGAAATATTCGTGGGAGTGATTATCGTGGCCCTGGTAGGCAACGCGGCTGAGCACAGCAGTGCCATCTTCCTGGCCCGGAAAAACAAAATGGACCTGAGTCTGAACATTGCCATCGGTTCCAGCCTGCAAATTGCCCTGTTCGTTGGCCCCTTATTGGTGCTGCTCAGTTACGCTTTCGGGCCGCCTATGGATTTAGTGTTCACTACGGTAGAAGTGTTGGCCGTAGTGGTGTCAGTAGCCATAGTGGACCTGGTGGCCTTGGACGGGCGCTCACATTGGTTTGAGGGGGTACAATTGCTGTCAGTGTACCTTATTCTGGCGATTGTTTTTTACTTCCTTCCGCATCCTTGAGGCTTGCCACCACCATAAAGGCGTTAAGTCGCCGCTGCACTTTCGCCGCGGCTTGGGTTCCTCCCCAGGAAGAGGGACAGGAAACGGCGCAGGGTTAAAATTCGCCGTCGAGGCCCAGAGGGAGCGAAGGAACGTTAAAACGTTTGCCCGTGACTCGTGCGCCCGTTAATATGGCGGTCGGGGTGGAGGGCTCTTTTTGAAGTCCTTGGCCTCCCGCTGCAAATCCGTCAAGATGAGGTCGTCCTCCAAATAAATGGGGTCACGGTCAGCCCGCTTGAGGTATACTTTGGTAGTTCCCTCCTTGCGCTTGCCTATCAAGATGGTTTTCGTGGTTCGGTCTTTGAATTCGACGATGGCTTTAACCTGAGGCTTGTCCAGACCGTAGATGGCAAGGTCCTCTGCTTTGTCGGTTACGTACTCATCCCCTCGCAAATCCTCCAGACGGTAGAGCACATCCCCCACCTTGATGCTGTCGGCGTTGAATTTCTCCGGCTCGACGACTTGCCAGTCGTACTCCCCCTTTCGTTGGAGGACGACTTTTTGGTCCTCGTGCACCAGGGTAATACGCCTTACCTCCGTCCGGTCGAATTTCAGCACCAGCAAGTTACGCAACTTGGCCACGTCCGTTTCCAAATCGTCCCAAAAGCCGGTCCGCACTTTGTACACTACCGAAGTGCCCGGTCGCATCACAAACAGTCCCGTACCGTCGGCAGCCTTTTTGCCCACCAGAAGTTTCAGCGGCTCCTTCCGCTCCTCCACCGTAAGGGTCACCTCCGCCCGCGGCGAGACCAGTTGGTAGGGGGCCAAGTCGGAGGGGTTATCAATGAAATCGGTGGCCCGCAAGTCACGCAGAGCGTACAGAATGTCGCTGACCTTTTCGGTGTCCGCCTGTAGTTTCACCGGCTGCACCAACTGCCACTCCTCCTCCTTTTCGCCCTCTGCCTTCTGGGTTCGTTTCAGTTCCACCGTCTGGCCGGCTTTGGTAATTACTAAATGCGTGGCTTGGTCCTTCTCAAAGTCCAAAATCTTCTTATCACGCAGGTCTTTGGGTTCCTTACGCAGTTTGTCCAAAATGTCCCCGTTCACTAAGAAGACTCTTTTGTCTCCCCTCCGTTTGGCGTACAATTTGGTGGTGTAAGTGTCGGTGTCCCCCTCCTTCTTCTTACCCAGGAGCAAGGCATTTTCTCCTTTGGCCCCCAGGGTCAAAACCACGGTGGCCTGGGGCTGGTCTAACCCGTAGGGGGTCAAATCGGCGGCCTCTTCCTCTACGAAGTCATCTATCTTCAAATCGTGCACCGCAGTCAGCAGGGTGTCAATTTCTGCCTCGTCGGCTTTGGCTTTCAGGGGAGCGGTCAATTGCCACTCCTCGCCCTCCTTAGCACATTCGATTACCGTACCCTCGTGAGCCAGGCGGAGCCGGGTGACCTCCTCCGTTTCAAAGGCCAGCAGGGTTTTGTCGCGCAGGTCTTTCACTTTTTTGTTGACGATGTTGGTGTTGATGAAATAGGTGGGGAACAGGAGCAAGGAATCTTGGCCTTTGACCTGAGCGTAATAGGAGTTCCCGGTGGGGTTTTTATCCCCGATGAGCAGCGTACCGGCCTCCCCTTTCTCCGTCCAAACGGTGAGGTGATATTTCGGCTCCGTCAGGCCATAAATGGCCCAGTCATCGCCGGCGTCCTCCGCGGAAATGACCCGCTCCGCTTTCCGCTCGGCGATGTCTTTCACTAAGCGGTCAACATTTTCCTGGTCGGCCTGGTCTTTGACCGGCTCGAGGAGGCGCCATTGGTCGTCCTTTTTCTCCAGGACGAATTTACCTTCTTCCCCCACTATTTCCAACTTAGTGACCTTCTCGGCTGCGCCGAAATCCAGCAGCCGGGCCAATTGTTTTTCGACGTCTTTCTCCGGCACCTCCCCCCGTTCGAACTTCACCACGTAGAGCAACAGGCCGATGAAAATGACGGCTAACAGCAGAGTTTTCCACGGCTTCATCCGGCGCTTACCTCCGCTTAATGTACACCCCTACCCCGATGGCAATGATGAAAGCCGGGGTAAACAGCAGCGTCACTAAGGTCATTAACCGCATCTGTCGGCTGGTGAGGCTGAGTTCCCGCACGTCTGCCTCTTTGGGTTTGATAGCAATCAGTTCTTCCTCCTCTGCCAGCCAACCTATGGCGTTCAGCACCAAGTTGGCGTTGCCCAAGAGGCGGATGAAGTTGTTCGTGGCGAAATCCGAATCCCCCACCACTATTAACCGCGTTTTGGGCTTCTTTTCCTCCTCTTCTTCTTTTTCCTCCGGGCCAGGGGCAGGTTCCCGGGTAACGGCCAGGCTTACCAGGGACACGGGGCCCTGACGTTCGGGGCCGGAGGATTCCTCCTCGGTTGAGGTTACCTCTTCACCTTCCGCCGGTGGAGGGAGCAAGGTGGCCTTAGCCGGTTTGGTGTAACTGTTGGCCGTAGTTTTGGCCAGTTCGGTGATGGTCATATCCGAATTGTTGTAGTTCTGCACCACTGGTCGTGCTTCTAAGTAGAAGGTGGCCGGCAGTCGCTTGGTTACCTCGTGGCTGGTATATTTTTCCACCACCGGAATGGCGGCCTGCATTTGCAAATTTAGCCCCTCGTCGTAAACCACCTCATCAGGCGTTTCCAGGCCCCACCTGGAAATGACGGCGTTGACGTCTGCCCCGGAAGGCGGGGGGTCTACCATGGCCAGCAGGCTCCCTCCATTTTCCAGGTAGGTCTGGATGGCCTCTACCTCCTCCTCCTTCAGGGGAGTAGTGGGCCCAGCAATAACCAGAACGTTGCACTCGTCAGGCACTTTGGCTTCTTTCAATAGGCTCAGCGTGGTTACCTCATAATTGTAGTGCTCCAACATGCGCTTGACGGTATTGAAGCCGTCCTGGAAACCCTCAATGTCCCGCTCTCCGTGCCCGGTCAGGAAATAAACTTTGGGCTTTTGGTCCCGGGAGACTTTAAGGATGGAACTGGTCAAATCGGCCTCGTCGGCCCGGGAAATCTGCTCCTGTCGGTCGCCGCATTCGATGACGATTTTGGGGTAGTAAGTCAGGTTGTATTTCCTCGCCAGGGCTGGTTTCACGTCGGGGTCTACCACTTCCACTTTCAGTTTAGGGGAACGTTCGTCGTACTCTGTCAGCAGGTCGCGCATGTAGCGATACTCGGTAGGGGTCACGTTGTCCGGCGGGTAGAAAGCGATGATGTGCACCTCCTTTTTGAGCCCTTTGAGGATTTTAATCGTCTGCTCGGAGAGCGAGTAGCGTTTGTTCTCGGTCATGTCATACCGCCAGCGCAGGTGACGGTAGGAAATGTAGTTCAGGAGCACCAAGATGCCCAGTACGGAGATTACGACCACGGTCGCGTTCACCGTGTATTTCATGCCTCGCCGCCGCGCGCAGGCCGCAATTTCCCGGCGGAAAGCCAGGAGCGCAAACAGCAAGAGCACGCCGCCCCCGGCCAATAAAGCAATGAGCCACTTGGTCAGTACATTGGTAATGAGGTACACCGACCCGGCTACTAACAGGGCCAACGCTCCCGCAACGGCCGCCGGGAGGCCCAGGGTTTGCAGCCGGTCGCTGTCTGACCGGTTGAGGTGTGGGCGGGTGGACGTCTTGGCGTCTTGAGGTCTTGGCGTCTGCGCGTCTTCAGGTCCTGAGGTTGTCCGGTCGGTCTGCTTCTTGTCCTGTTCCGCCATTATTTTCACCTCCACTTGCTTGAAGCCAGGGATACGATGGAGCAATAGAGAAAAAATCCGATGAGGGTGACGAAAAACACTATGTCTTTGGCGTCAATGACCCCCCGCTGCAAATCCTCCAGATGTTCCAACACGCTTAGATAGCGGAACACCTCCCCCACGTTGCCGCTCAGGTTCTCCGCCGCGATGCCGATGAGCCAGAACGCCAGCAAGACGCCGAAGGTGCTCACCGCGGCCACTATTTGGCTGCGGGTGAGAGTGCTGAGGAAAATCCCCAAGGAGATGAAACTGGCCCCGATGAGGAACAGACCGATATAGCCGGTGATGATGGGGCCCAGGTCGGGGTCACCATAGGCCAAGAGGAACAGAGGATACTCCAGCGTCACGGCAATCATCACCAACAGCAGCACAATGGCCGCCAGAAACTTGCCGATGACCAGTTCCACCTCCCGCACGGGTGAAGTCATCAGCAGTTCAATGGTTCCGCTCCCCTTTTCCTCCGCGAACAGCCGCATGGTGATGAGCGGCACTACGAAGAGGAAGGTGACGTTGATGTTTTGAAAGAGGATGCGCATGTCTGCCTCGCGGACGAGGCGACAAATTTGCAGGAATAGATAACTGGCGATGGAAATGAAAATGAACAAAACCACATAACCGACGGCCGAAACGAAGTAGGTTTTCAGTTCCTTCCTACACAGCGTCAGGACGTTGTTCATGTCGGTACTCCCTCCTCCTCCGTGGTCAACCGCAGGAAGATTTCCTCCAGAGTCATACCCACCGGCCGCATTTCCAGCAGGCCGAAACCGTTTTCAATGAGCGTTTTGGCCACTGCCTCCCGCAGGTCTCGGCCCAGTTCCGTTTCCACCTGATAGGTTTGAATTCCCGCTCGTTCTTGACCCTCGGGTTGCACCTTGCGCACTCCCTCCAGGGTCTGAAGACACTCCGCTACCCGATTAGTAGGCCCTCGCACTTCGAGGCGGATAGTTTCAGCCCGACGCAGGCGAGCCGCCAGGTTCTCCGGCGTGTCCTCGGCCACGACCTGCCCCTCGTTGATGACCACCACCCGGTCGCAGACCATGCTGACCTCAGGCAAAATGTGGCTGCTCAGGATGATAGTATGTTCCCCCTTGAGGCTTTTGATGAGTTGCCGGATTTCGATTATCTGCCGGGGGTCTAAGCCGAGGGTCGGTTCGTCCAGAACTAAAACTTCCGGGTCGTTAAGGAGGGCTTGTGCCAAACCCACTCGCTGCCGATACCCTTTGGACAGTTTGCCGATAATTTCGTGACGCCGGTCTTCCAAACCGCAACTTTCAATTACCGCCTCCACCCGTTCCGGGCGCACCTTTTTAGGCACGCCCTTGAGCCGGCCGAAGAAGTCCAAATAGTAGGTTACCGTCATCTCCGGGTACAAAGGGATTTCCTCCGGTAGGTAGCCAATGCGCCGACGTACCTCTAAGGGCTCCTCAAACACGTCGTAGCCCGCTACCCGAACGGTGCCTGCGGTGGCCGGCAGGAAACAGGTGATAATACGCATAGTGGTAGTTTTCCCCGCTCCATTGGGCCCGAGGAAACCCAGGATTTCCCCCTTTTCTACGCGAAAGGTTACATTATCTACTGCTTTAATGCTGCCGTAGTACTTGGTCAGATGTTCAACTTCAATCATACGCTACCTCCGCTTGGTGACCATTGTTCAATTGGATGAGCAAGCGCAAGATAGCATCTTGCGCTGCTTGGGAGCCCGGACCAATCTCTGTCCAACATTGATAAAACGTAACTGTTTCCTCAAGAGTTCCCTTTCCACCAACCCAGCGAAATTAACAAACGGACGAATTCCTTGCGAAATCCGCCCGTTACCCCCTGGCCAACGTATGGCGAACCTTTTGCCCATTCCTGGCCGCTTTGGTTTGCTACCGCAAGTCGTCAGCGTACCAACTGCCATCCGGCCGTTTCATGGCTATGCCCCACAGTTCATCCTGACCCAGATACGGCCCCACGTCGGTAACAACGTACTGTTTGATGGGTTGACCGTTAGCATTGTAGCCGACGGCTCCCGTGGGGCGAGCCTTCACTACTTTGGTGTGTCCGTCCACGAAGTTGGCGTCTACCACATCGTTATGCCGGGCTTGGATGGGCGAGTCGAACAGGCTAAACGGCCCTCCCCCAGCGGCCAGATTCCCATCGTACACCATGGCCGTTTCCACGGGGTACTTGATTTCACTCAGGTTGATGGGAATGTCGTCGGCCCCGGTTAAGCGGTTGTTCGGCCCGTCCTCGAAGACGGCATAGTTGAACATGTAACTAACATATGGTGCCGTTCCCGGACAAACTGGTATGCCCAAGGCTTGGAAGGCGGCTAGGACATCTAAAGCCGCCGGTTCCGACGGACACATGTACACTTGCGCGTTTTTGATGTAGGGGTCTAAGGCCGAGTAAAAGGTAAAGGCACAACCCCTTCCCGCATCTAAATACACCGACATGGGAAAATTCTCATCGTAGTCCTGTACATACATCGCTGTACAGGTTGCCAACTGCTTCAGATTGCTCATGCACGACGTTTGCCGGGCCTTTTCCCGTGCGCGGGCAAACACGGGGAAGAGAATCGCGGCCAAAATGGCAATAATCGCGATGACCACCAGCAACTCAATAAGGGTAAAACCCGCCTTAGTCACACTTACTCGCTTCATAGTTTTGACCTCCTTTTCTTTTAGTCACCCCCTTTAGAGACATTCCTATTCCACTTTCTTCGGCATTTGTCCCTATTATACACCAGAATACCCAATTTGTAAAGAGGTCAAACAGAGAATTTTGCAAGTCCGTTTAATCTCTCCTTCCCCCTTGACAAATCGGTGGAGAAGGAGTATGATAGGCGAAGGAGGTGAGGGGCCATAAACCGCAAGGAGTTACCAGAACCAGTAGAGCAAACCCCGCGTCGAGCCATGGCCGTTACTTGGCGCGCAGTACTGTTGGGCCTGTTGCTCATCCCCCCCAACTCGTACTGGGTGATGAAGGTCGAGGGAGTGTGGCATTCGGGCCATCCCAGTGCCATGTCCCTGTTTTGGAATGTGGTCTTCACCCTGTTCATTCTGTTGATTATTAACCTCGGCCTCAAGCGTTTTCTGCCTCGCTATGCCCTTACCCAGGGGGAGTTCATCACCGTGTACGTGATGCTTAACATGGCTACGGCTCTGGCCGGCCACGACTCCTTGCAATTGGGCATCCCGGCGATGAGCCTTTCCTTCTGGCTGGCCAACGAGAGTAACCGCTGGGACCAAATTATGAACCACCTGCTTCCCGACTGGCTGACGGTGAGCGAAGAGAAGTACATTAAACCCTTCTATGAAGGCCATTCTTCGCTGTACGTGGATGGCCATTGGACCGGCTGGGTCGCACCGGTGCTTTGGTGGGTAGCCTTCATCCTGGCGCTGGGTTTGGTATTGATTTGCCTCAACGTCATCGTGCGCAAACAGTGGACGGAAAACGAACGCCTCAGTTACCCCATCATTCAACTCCCTATGGCCATGACCGAGGAGGGAGGGTCTCCTGTCTTTTTCAAGAACCGGCTCCTGTGGGTAGGTATCGCCTTGGGAGCCGGTCTGGACATTCTGAACGGCATTCACACCCTTTATCCCGTAGTGCCCGGTTTCGCCGTGCGGCACAATCAGCGCGTTCTAAGCCGTTATTTTGTGACCTATCCCTGGAACCAAATTGGAGCCTTCTGGCTTCCCCTCTACCCCTTTATTATCGCCATGGGCTTCTTCCTGCCCTTAGACCTCTCCTTTTCCATCTGGTTTTTCTACCTTTTCGGCAAAGCCCAACGCATCGTTTTCGCCCTGTTTAGCACTACCGCCAGCGTCAATCAATACCTCAATGCTCAGAGTTTTGGCGCCTGGTTTGCCATTTTCCTTTACACTGCTTACCTGGGACGGCGACACTTTGCCGCCGTGGCCCGGAAAATCCTGTGGGGAACCGCAGAGGTGGACGACCGAGAAGAGCCTATGCGCTACCGCACGGCAGCCTTAGGACTGCTGGCCGGGTTTGGCTTTATTTACTGGTTCTGCCTCCGGGCCAGCATGACCCCGCTGTACATCCTGGGTTTCTTCACCGTCTACTTCGTGCTGGCCATCGCCATCACCCGGGTCCATGCGGAACTGGGCCCGCCGGCCCACGAAATGGCCGGAGGCATGAACTCCACCAACTTTTTCGTCATCACTTTGGGCACCGAGGCCGTAGGGCCGCGCAACCTGGCCCTGCATCCCCTGTTCTACTGGTTCACCGGCCGCGGCTACCGCACCCAAGTGATGCCTCCCATGCTGGACGGCTTGAAGATGGCTGAACGGGCCCATGTTAGCCCCCGCGGCCTTGGTTGGGCCATGCTGTTAGGAGTCTTGTTCGGGGCCATCGCTGCCTACTGGGCCGCCATTCACCTCTACTATCAGGAAGGAGCCAACGCCATGGATGCCCATAACCGGGGGCAATTTTATCAACTGGCCAGTTGGCTGGAAAACCCCCGCGACCCGGACACAATTTCCATGGGCTTTCTGGCCGGAGGGCTGATTTTCACCTTCGTAATGATGTTCATCCGCCTCCACTCGCTGCGCTGGCCCTTCCACCCTGCAGGTTACGCGCTGTCCATGAACTTCGGCGTGGATTACTTCTGGTCCTGTCTGGTAATTTCCTGGCTGTTAAAGGCCCTCGTGCTCCGTTACGGAGGGTATCGGTTCTACCGCCGGCTGCTTCCCCTGATGTACGGTGTAATTATCGGCGAATACTGCGTGGGAGCCTTCTGGAGTGCCTGGAGCGTCATCGCTGGCTATCGTACCTACGACTTCTGTCCCGGATAAACGTTTAGCCGGTCACGCATCAGGTATCATGTATTGGATTATCTTAAAAGCCTTGCTGTTGCTAAGCACCGCCTGGTTTGTCCTTCGAACCTTAAGGGTTCGGGACGAACCGCAGGGGCGGTCTGTGCGACTGGTAGTGGGAGATGTAAGCCTGACGGTGACGGCCCTGCTGAGCCTCATTTTGGCCGGTCAAGCCTATTGGCAACTGAGCGCGGAGACTCATGCAGGGTTCAACCGGGTGGTGCGCTACGACGCGCGCCCCTGGAAGGCGGCCATGTTGAGCAAGCGCCGGGAGGTAGAAGACCGTCGTGGCCGCCCCCTCATCCGCAACGAAGAGGGGCCCTCCGGCCCAGTGCGCGTCTATCCCCTGGGCCCGGCCGCTGCCCACCTAACCGGCTATCACCACCGCCGCTACGGTAAAACCGGCCTCGAGGCCGCCTGCGACCGTCGTTTGTTGGCTTGGCACCGCAATGTGTGGGAAGAACTCCAACCCTACCTCGAGCATCCCCATCGCCCCGGTCGTCCTCAACCGCTGGCCCTGACCCTGGATGCCACCCTGCAGCGTACAGCCTTCGAGGCCCTCGCCGACCGGCCCGGTGCGGTGGTGGTCCTCAACCCCTGGAGCGGGGATGTGCTCGCCTTGGTCAGCACACCCAGTTTTGACCCCAACCTACTGAACGAGGCCTATTTCCAGCAACTTAAAAGAGACCCCCGCGGTCCTTTCCTCAATCGCGCTTTGCAAGGGCTTTACCCGCCCGGTTCGGTGTTCAAACTGGTCACCGTCGTCGCTGCCCTCGAGCAAGGGTTCGACCCGAACACCCAGTACGATTGTCCGGCCGAAGGTTACCTCCCGCCCCATGCTTCCACCCCCATCCGAGATTACCAAGTTGAGGTCTGGGCCCGGGAGGGAAAGGTTTGGCCGGGCCAGGGCCGAATTGACCTTCCCACTGCTCTGCGCCGTTCAGCCAACACCTACTTTGCCCAATTGGGCGTCGCCTTAGGCGCGGCTCCCATCCTGGATTGTGCCCGACAGTTCGGTTTTGAAACTTCCCTGAACTCAGGCTTGACTCTGGGCGGTACGGCTGCCTTTGCGGTCAGGCCCAGTCGCTTGCCACCCTCAGGTTTTGGGGCCGAGAGAGACGTAGCCCTCCTGGCTATCGGTCAGGGCCGCGTGTTAGCCACCCCGCTGCAAATGGCTCTGGTAACGGCCGCCATCGCCAATGAAGGACGGCTCATGCGCCCGCGCCTGCTGCTGGACGAACCCGTGGCAGAATGGAAACAGCCCCTTTCCCCGAAGACCGCTCGCACTCTGGCGGAAATGATGCGTGGGGTAGTGGAGCAACCCGATGGCACCGGGCAAATCGTCCGCCTTCCAGATGTGTCTGTGGCTGCGAAGACTGGTAGCGCCGAAAATCCCCATGGCCCTCCCCATGCCTGGTTCGTCTGTTTCGCCCCCGCAGAACGGCCGGAACTGGTGATAGCGGTGGTGGTGGAAAACGGCGGTTGGGGCGGGCCCGTGGCCGGTCCGATAGCCCGCCGGATACTCTTAGCCGCGAAGAAAGCCGGCTATTTTGGGAGTCAGGCACCTTAGTGCCGCCCCTTAGAACGGTAAACTAAAACTCTTGAGTCCAGAGAGGGGGCTGAAGCCCCCGAGTTCAGAGGCATGGGTGGACAAAGGCGAACAACTGAACGCCGTCTGCTGTGGGAAGCCCTGGGGATTACCCTGCTGGCCTTTGGCCTGGTCTTTGCCCGCCAAGTGATGAGCGAAGAACCGCCCCAAGTGGGAGATGGCTTGCTCTACCTCCTCTTCTTTGCCTCCCTGTACGGCTTGCACAAAGCACTCTGTCTGCTGCGCGTGCGCGGGGGCGAAACCCTGTTGCCCTGGGTGACCTTCCTGAGCGGCTGGGGGCTGGTGATGAAGTTCCGCCTGCGGTTCCTCACCTTTGAGTATTTAGGCACCCCTCGCGTGCTGGTCTATCCTCTGGCCGCCGCAGCCACGGTGTTGGTGCTGTTGCTGTTCCGTCGCTACCGTCTGCGTGGACTGCAACGGGCCCATGTCCTGTGGGCCGGCCTGGCCCTGGGAGTAATGGTGGTCCTGCTGCGCTACGGCTCCCAATTTCGGGGCGCATACTACGGCCCCTTTTTGACCACCCCGGGCGAAGTGGTTAAAGTGCTGCTCCTGCTGTATCTGGTCGGCTTCTTGGCCACCCACGGGGAGGAGTTTACCACCACTTGGCTGGGCTTGCCCTGGGCCCGCTTACGCGTATTGCTCTCCTTCCTCATCCTGTGGTTCACTCCCCAAGTGCTGCTGCTACGGCAGGGTGACTTCGGGGCCCTGATTATTCTGGGGGGGCTGGCGGTGGTGATGTTTTACGTAGCCACGGGCCAATTTTCCTACCTCGCCTGGGGCACGCTGCTGACTGGAGTGGCCGTAGTGAGCATTTGCCTGCTGGTTCCCCACGCTCAGGCTCGCCTGCTTTCCTGGTGGGACCCCTGGAGTGACCCCCAAGGTCGCGGCTGGCAAACCCTGCAAGCCCTATTTGCCCTGCGGGCGGGGGCCTTAGATGGCAGGGGATTGGGAGCCGGCTTCCCCGAACTGGTGCCCATTGTGGAGTCGGATTTCATCTACGCGGCCTTCGCGGAAGAGTTGGGATTGCTGGGCTCGGGGTTGCTCGTTCTGGCCTACTGGGGCCTGTTCCGCCGGGGCTACCAAATCGCTACCCAGGCCCCGGAACCCTTCCCTGCCCTGTTAGCCACCGGCTGCACTTCCCTCCTGGCCATTCAAGCCCTCCTCAACTTAGGCGGAGTAGTGAAACTGTTACCTATCACCGGCCTGACCCTCCCCTTCGTGAGTCACGGCGGCACTTCGCTGGTCGTCTGCTTCGTGCTCCTGGGCTTCCTCCTGGCCGTAGCCGACCACCTGAGTGCCACTTCTCAGCCCCAAGACGCCCAATAGCCCCCTTCGGTTCTGTTTGGGAATCCAGGCTTCAGCCGGTCACTCCTCTCTGGGGCCATTGCCCCCTTCCCAACCCGCTACGACTCCCAATTATTTTGTTGCCCTGCGAGGGCCTCAAAATACTGCTTAACCCGCTGCCGATAGGCCAGGGGCACTTCTTCGCGGGAGAGGGCCTCTTCTGCCGCGCGGCGATATTCGGGTAGAACCTCGTAATAGGGCGCGTAGGCCGGGGCAGGAGTGGGAATCCCCCGCTGCGGTGGGCCCCTAACGGTCGGGCCTCGTTCGGTCGGAGTTCCCGACACCCGCGAAAATTCTCCTTCGGCAGGCAGCCGTTCGGGAGCATAGATTTTCTCCCACCCGGCCTGTTCAGACTGGTCCAGCGGCGACTGGCCCGGTTGGTAGGGCGTTTGCGCCTGGCCGCCCGGCCCGGCCCTCTGGGCCCGGTTGGTAGTTCCCGGTCCGCGAGTGACCCCCGCCCGGCCCAACCGTACTCCCCGCCCCGGGCAAGTTCCACCTAAACAGGTCCCTCCTCCCCGGCGGCAGTGGGCACAGAGCCGCTCCGCTTGCCCTATTTGGGAGCGGCTGGCCGCAACGGCTTCCCTTGCCCCTTCCCAAGCCCGCGCCAACTCCACCCATTTCTCCGCTTCCTTTAACCAAACCGCTCCCCGTTCTAAAGCCTGCACGGCCTCCATCCTCAGGGACTTTAGTTCCGCCGAAGACCTCGAACTGTCTGAATCTAAAAAGGTCGCGGCCGTCTCTCGCAGGGTTGCCGCCAGGTCGTTCAAGCCCAATGCCGCCAGTTCCTTTGCCGCCCTCTGCATCGCGGATGCCAGGTTCCGCCGCTCGGCAGGGGACCTCGTTCCCCTTGCCAACTGCTTCCGCAGGGCTTCCAGTGCGGCTTTCGTCCGCTGAAGGGTCTTCTGGCGTTCGGCCCCACTCAGAGGAGCCAGAGAGGCCGCCAACCGCTCCACCGCTGGGGAAAGGCGCCGCTGGGCAGCCTTCAACTCCGCTTCCAGCACTGCCAAATCCCGCAGCATGCGCCTTTTGGGCTGCCGGGCCCGCTGCAATTTCAGGGCCTCCCGATACAGCCGCCGGGCCGCCCGCCGCAGTTCCTCGTTCTGCTGCTGTTTTGCCTGGGTTTCCAGCCGTCGGGCTACCTGGGCCAATCGCTGCCCCTCCGTCCGGGAGGTCTCTAACACCGCTCGTTTGCCCGGCGGAAGCCACCAAATCCATTCGGGCGTCGCGGCCAGCAGGCCCAGCAGCGGCAACAACAGCAGGCTTCGCTTCCAGGCCAGGGTGAGACGAAAAGGCCAAACCCGATGCACTTCCACTCCGGCCGCGTGTTGCGCCGCATCAGTCAGCAGCAGGGGAAACAGGGGAGAGGGTTTATCCTGGCCCAGCAGTTCTAAAGCAGTACTTACTCGCTCGGCCAAACCCAAGTGCCAGTCCAAACGCTGCGCCGCCTGTAGCAGGGAGAGGGGACGCAGCACTCCCCGCAGCAGACCCGCGATGAAGGTCAGGCCGACCAGGGCCAAGGCAAAGGGCACGGGGTCAAAGGGCATTCGTCCTATTTTGTCCCCCAACAGGACGAAAACTGCCCCTGCCAGTCCCCATTGCAGATGCTCTCCGGCGGCACGAAGGGCCCCTAAGCCCTGCAAACGACGCCGAGCCCGTTGGGCCGTAGTTCGGATTATGACTTCCGCTGGCGGAGACAATTTCATCCTCCGGAGAGAGTCCCCGACCTAAAGGCTGTTTTAGAGCCCCGAAACTCTTTGGGCTGCCTCTTCAATCCACTCCTCTGTCAACTACCACCGACTAAAAGTCGGTGGCTTGCGCCTACCGCGTGGGGCGACGCATCCGGATGTGACCCATTGCTGCCACATCCGGGCGGATTGAGTATCGCGCGCCGGTTGACACATCTGGGCAAGGCTCAGCCTTGCGACGGCGCACCACCGGCGGAATAGCCTACGCCCAGTCACGGCTACAGCGGGTCACCCCGCTCTTGCCCCCGGTGGCAGGTTCCAAACGTCCCCACCTTCAACCGTTGTCTCCCGGTGAGGGAGTGCCTTTCCCGGTAAAGACCGGACGTAGGGACATTAGGGTTTCCTCCACAGAATAAGTATAGCACAAACATCCAATTGGGGCAAATTCAGACAAAAGGAGGAGGGCGGCTTCCTCCCCTGACCTCCAGTCGGGGGTTTCCGCCGCCGAAATTCTATGAAACTCGCCTGTCTCATCTTTGGATTCCCGAAAAAGGGGCCAGGTGGCCCCCCAAACATCCGTGCAAATCGTGCTCTTCGGCCGCAGTGATGCGCACCGGCACGAGGTCGCCCGGCGTCAATCCCTCCCCGGCGACGAATACCAATCCGTCAATTTCCGGCGCGTCCCGGTAACTGCGGCCATAATACACGGCGTAACTGTTCACGTCACCATCTCTTAGCGCTGATTTGCACTTCCGGCCTCCAA
>DTZQ01000085.1 GCA_012961305.1 Armatimonadota bacterium
ACCGCCCCGGGTAAGAGTGACGAACTGGTAAAAGACAACCTCAATGGGCTTGGGGTCATAGCCCAAAGCCCGTAAGCCGGCCAAGACATCCGGCGCCTCGGCCGCATGGTCCGCTCCCAAGACATTGATAATCCGGTCAAACCCCCGGCGCAGTTTCTCCCGGTGGTAGGCAATATCCGGCAGCCGATAGGTAGGCTCACCGGTGGACTTGACCATCACCCGGTCCTGCTCCAGACCCAAAGCCGTGGCTTGGAACCACAACGCTCCCTCTTTCTCATAGACGTACCCCCGTCGGCGCAGTTCAGCGATAACCTCGTCCACTTTGCCCTCATCGTAGAGGGTCTGCTCATTGTAGAAAACGTCGAACCGAATGCCCAAGCGGTCCAAAGTGGCCTTAATATCCTCAAAAATAGCCGCTTCTGCTCGCTGCTTGAAATAAGACCAGTCCCGCTCCCAAACCTTCTCCCCCTCCTCCGCCACCAGTTGCCGGGCAATATCCCAGATGTATTGGCCCTGATAGCCTTCCTCCGGGAACTCGACCTTCCGACCCAACAACTCCCCGCACCGGGCTCTAACTGACTCCGCCAGGAGCCGCATTTGCCGTCCCGCGTCGTTGAAGTAGTACTCCCGCACCACTTTCCAACCGGTCCACTCCAACAGCCGAGCGATGCTGTCCCCCAAAACGGCATTACGTCCATGACCTACGGTAAGGGGCCCCGTAGGGTTAGCGCTAACGAACTCGACCTGTACCTTCCCCTTCCGCGGCCCCAAGTAGCGGCCAAAGTTCTCCCCCTGAGCCACTATTTCCCGGAGGGTCTCCCGCAACCACTGGTCATGCAGGAAGAAATTGAGAAACCCCGGCCCGGCAACCTCAATACGGTCTATTTTCCCTGGCCCCAAATCCACTGCCGCCCGCAGGGCTTCGGCCAAATCCCGGGGCTTACCGCCCCACACTTTGGCTCCCACTAAGGCCACATTGCTCGCGTAATCCCCGAACTCCCCCCTCGTTTGTCGTTCCACAACGAAAAACAAATTCCCCTCGGCCGGCGTTCTTTCTCCCAACACCGCCCTCCAGGCCCGTCGGATACCCTCCTCAAGCTGTTTCCTAATCACTGCCCGTCCCTATCCTCCCTACCAAACCAAGTGGTGGGAGCATGATGGTTACCGCCCCTGCCATTTCCAGCGGGAACCCGAGCGAGCCATCCGATAGGTCTGTATCGCTGCTCGGGCCGCCTCCCGGAACTCCCTCATCGCCCCCTTACGCTCAAACAGGACGAAACCATCCTCGATAATTTCTAAGTAGAAGGGTAAAGGCTCCCTAAGTCCCTGGAGGACCTCAATGCTTTGACCGCTTTCTCGCCTGCTTGCTGACGTTGAAAGGCACTCCACTCGAAATTCCCCTGTGCACAGTTATCCCGGGCCACTTGTAAATCGCGCTCTGCCTGGGCCATCCAATCAGCATATCTGGCAGGCATTGGGGTTCTTCCCTCCCTCGTGCGTCCTGTCCTACAAACCCACGGCCAAGGCCAGCAGCATCCGCTCTGCTCCCACCAGCAGTAAATAGGCCAATCCCAAGCCAAACAGCACCTGAATAAAGCCCCGATTCCAAATCCGCACTATTAGGTGGGGCCGATAGAAAGGATTGGTCCGATATTTAGTGATGAGTTTCTCCGCAGCCTCAATGCCGCTGCGCAACTCTCCCTCGGTAGCCGGTCGAGTGGTAAAAACTTGTTGCAGCCACATGCCCAGAGGCCGCCAGGCCACCAGCAGCAACAACAGCATCATACCCCACTCCTGACCCGCTGCGGTCAGCGTAAAGGCCACGGTCACAATGGTGGCCACTACTACCAGATTAGTTCCACAGCGGGGGTGAGGACGCGGCATACGACGCACGGCCTCCGGAATCAAGGGCACACCGCGCTCCAAGGCATGAACAACTTGGTGTTCGGCAGCGTGGAACCCAGCCAAGCGGCTGGCCCGCAGCAGCAAAAGGAACAGTAAGGGTTGGGCCAGTTGAGCATACTCCACCCAGGAGGTAGGTTCCCGCAGGGTTGCTATGGTTGGAGAGAGCAGAGCAAGAACGTAGGAGGTGCCCTGAAAGAAATCCACGCTCCACACAACCAACACCGCGATGAAATATGCCAGCAAGCCGATGCCAGCCATAGCCAAACCGGTCAATACCAGGGCCCAATCGCCCGGGCCAGCCCGCAAACTGCCGGTCGTTAAGTGTACCCCTAAGGGGGTAGCCATACCCCCTACCATCACCGGCCTTATCCGGCGGTAGAGACCAGCAATGACATCCGCGCGCGTGATTGCCCCCCTATACAGGCCCTTTTGATTGACTACGGGTAGGATTTCCAGCGAGGGGTTGGCAAACAAACGAACGGCTTCCTCCAAAGGTAAGTTTTCCTCTACCACCACCGTCGGTTGTACTAATTCCCCTACCCGATGATTTTCCTCCCATCCCATTCCTTCCCCCAAGGCTTGGGAAAGAAGCCCCATAATTTCCTGTTCCCTTACCACTCCAATCAAGCGCCCATTGCTCACTACGGGCAACGCTGGACAGCCTTGCTGCCTCAAAATGGCCGCCGCGGTCGTGGGAGCGTCCTCCACCGTGAGGGTCGGCAGGGGCCGCATCACCTGGGCCAAGGTGAAGGGTGCCGTTAATTGCTTCGCTTTGCGCCACATATTTCCTTGCCCAGAAGTTCAATTATGGCCGTCAGCCAGCAAACTCAAGACATAATGCGTAATGCGTGAGGCCTGATTTGCTACGTTTTACGCCTTACGTAACCGCAGGTGGAACGCCTATGATATGATTATACCACAGTTACCGGAAATTGACAAGGCTTGCCCCAAAATGCTGATGATGGTATAATAGGAAGTAAAGCCATGAAACGGACGCAATTATTATCTTGGTGGGGATTGGCCCTTTTCCTCTGGGGGAGAATGGGGGTTGCTGGTCCCAGCGAAGAGGCCCGACGACTTTATGAGGCTGGTTTGGCCCACAAGCGAGCCGGTCGCTATCAGGAGGCCCTGGCCGAACTGAAACGGGCTTTGGACTTGGCTCCAAACTATGCGGATGCCCACTGGGCGCTGGGATGGACATATGTGGCTTTACAGCGCAATTCCCTGGCCATCTATGAGTTCCGCACTGTACGCCGTTTGGAACTGGGCCGCCCTCGAGCGGAGGAGGCCTATCGTGCCGCCCAGCGCTTGGAGGGAGCCGGAGAAACTCCCGATGCCGTCGCTTATCCCCTGTTAGAACAGGCCCTGGAGGAGACCAGCCGGGAGCCCGTTCCTGAAGTGCAAGCCCAGCACTATGCTGATATTGCAGCCGAATGGGTGCGCTTCGACCCCAACCGAGCCTATGCCTTATTAGACCTTGCTCGCCCCTGGCCTTCAATATGGGCCCTCGGGCTGCGCGAAGCCGCGGGGTTCCTCCAGTACCACGAACCTCGTGCCGCTTTGCAGTGGCTCCAAGAAGCCTTGGCGGCCGTCATAGATACACCCTACGGTGATTTGGTGGAGGAATTGGTCACTCAGATGGCCAGGATGAATTTAACTTTCACCCAGCGAACGATACAACGGGCCGGTGAAGTTAGGCAGGTCGCCCGGGCCTGGTACGCGCTGATTCAGGTGCAAGCCCAAACTGACCCCCAAGGAGCCAACTCCTTGATAAAGTACATTCAAGGTCCGGCTGCTTCCCGCTGGCGAGCGGCCGCCCAGGCCGCCGTGCTTTCTGCTTTAGCCCGTACCGACCCGGGGGGAATTTTAACTTTGTCCCTGTACTATGTAACCAGCGATGAGCACCATTTACGCATACTGGCAGCCCTCGCGGCGGCCCTGCGAGACCGCGAACCTCCACAGGCTGCTGCCCTGTTAGAAGAAGTGGTCAAGCGGGCAAATACCCTGCAATTACCTGAAGCCCGGGAAAGAGCCCTGCTTTCGGCGGTACGAGAACTGGCCGCCACCGCTCCCGCAGAGGCCTTTTCCCTGGCTGAGAAACTCCCCGCCGGGGAATGGCGTATGTGGGGATTTCTGGCCCTGGCTGATGCTCAGATAGAGCAAGACCCCCACCTTGCCTGGGTTGCTGCCGAGCGAGCCTGGCGTGAAACCCGTCGTCTCAGCGGGGGAAGTCAACGCGCTCGCTGGGCCGCTGAAGTGTTCCGCCGTCTGGGCCAATTGGACTTCGACCGGGCCCGCGCTTTGGCTGAGAAGGAGCCAGAGGAAATCGCCGGGCCCCTATTGGGGGCTGCCCTGTGGGGTTTAGCCCGTGTAGACCGCCCTCGAGCCCTGGCTTTAGCCGGCGAAATTGAATGGGCTTTGCACAGCCCGCGCTGGCTGGCAGCCCGCGAGGTTGCCTTCGCCCAGCGGGAAAGGCGGTGATAATAATGCTCAGGGGTGGCTGTGTCGCGGTGGAAGGAAGTGTGGCCTGCATCGGGGTGGGGAGATTGGGGCCATGAAGTACAGAATAATACGTCCTTCGGTGAACTGGCTGTTAGTTTTCATACTCATAGCC
>DTZQ01000086.1 GCA_012961305.1 Armatimonadota bacterium
CCCTTACGCCTGACGGCGGCGCAGGCGGCCTTGACCCCTGACCGACTGCGACTGAAAAGGGTATCCCTATATTCCAGCCTTGCCCGCCCGCCCCTTTATCGAGTGGACTGCCGCTCCTTAGACCTCACGGCCCGGGGCGAAGCCATAGGATACGGCATTGAACTGTGGTGGCGGCGGCAGCGGATGCTTTCCCTGCCTCGGTGGCATTTCGGACGCTATCAGCAGCATCTTATCTTGTTGCTGCTCAACTACAACCGCACCGATGGGGTCTACACGGCCTTCCAACTCACCCCCCGCCCAGTGGGCGGGATGGAGGCTACTCTCTATGCTCAACTGGGCCAACGGTCAGGATTTACCGGCTGGGCCGGGATAGAAGGGCCCCTGGGCCTGGGACGATTGCAACTGCGGGTCAGCGAACGGGAACTGAGTCCCTTTGACCTGCGCACCGATGTGCGTTTCTCCCGCCGGCCGGAGGCGGCCTGGAGGATGGAGAACTTTCCCCTGCCCTGGCTGCGCAGCCACTTGACCGCTCGTTTAAGTGCAGGGCACTATGAGGAACCTCGGGCCCAAGTCCGGGCCGACCGGCGGCGGATAGAGGTGGCCCTGGACAGCGAACTGCACCCAGGAGCCAGATGGCCCCTCACCTGGGGACTGCACTACTCCTGGGCCTGGTACAGCACCGGGCAACGCTATGAAGTATGGGGGCTGAAGGTGGGCTTCCGGCGGAGCTTTCAGCGCCAGGTGTTCGTCGGCCTGACTTACCGGGCCCACCGTATTAAAGGGGCCACCCCCTTCCTATTTGACGATGTGGACATCCCTCAGGAGTTGGACCTTGCCATCTCCGGGCGAGTGAACCAGCGCTGGCGGCTGGGCGTGCGCGGACGCTACAACCTGGCGCGGGGCCGCTTCGAGCAGGTGGACTACACCATCGCCCGGCGGTTTGAACTGCTGGAGTTGAGCCTCACCTGGGAAGGCGGCCAGCGTCGCCAACTGAACTTCGCCTGGCAACTCTTGGGCTTTTAACCCTGCCGGAACTCACCTGCCAGGAATCTCGGGGGAGACAACTTCGCTGTTACTCCGAAGTCCGCGCTTTAGCCAGTCTGGACGGCCCGAGGGGGTTTGGATTGGCTAAGGCCTGGACTCCACAGGGAATCCTTACGTTTTACGCCATACGCGGTAAGCGATAAGCCTACTGACCGCTGACCGCTTGCGATTAGGGCAAGGGTTTCCCCGCCGTTTGACGAAAGGCTCCTTTTCTGCTATACTCTGGTCAGATGGGCAGGCTCACGGGCTGGATTAAACATCGGTGGCGGGAGGGAATCGCCCTCTGCGCCGTTCTGTGCGGGGTCGGAGTGATAGCCGCAGTGCTGTCCGACCGCGGGACTATTGCGCCCCGCATCACCCTCGCCGGGGTGGAGGTGGGAGGACTGACGCCCGAGGCGGCCGAGGCGCGCGTAAGGGCGGTGCTGACTCAGCGGGAGCCTTCCACTTTGACCTTTGTTCAGGGACGGAAAAGTTGGCGACTGGCGGGGGAGAAAATCGGCCTTGCTTTTCAGGTGGAGGAGGCGGTGGAGCAGGCGTATGCTTTCACCCGCTCGCCCCGCTGGCACGAACGCTGGGCGGCCTGGTGGGAACTGCTCCGAAGGCCCCGCGATTTTCCCGTGGCCGTGTCCTACGAGGAGGAGAAACTGCGAGCCCGCTTGGAGGAAATGGCCCGGTTCCTGTACCGCCCCCCGCGCAACGCTCGCCTGCGGTTGGAAGGGTGGAAAATTCACCTGGTGCCCGACCGGCCAGGATATGCCTTAGACGTAGAAGCAACCCTCCGCTGGGTGAGGCGTCAGCGACAAGTGCCCCTGCCCACTGCCTATCCCCTCATCGGCAAACCCCTGCCGGCGGCGGTCACCATCAGCGACCTGCACGGCATTGATTCCGTTCTGGCCTCCTACACTACTGACCTGGCCCGAGGCTACTACGGGCAGGTGCGGGAAAACCGCACCCACAACGTGCGCCTGCTCCTGCAGAAAATCAACGGCACCGTGGTCAAGCCCGGCGAAGTTTTCTCCTTTAACGAAACGGCGGGAAAGCGACGAGGGGAGGATGGCTACCGCCCCGCGCCCGTTTTCATCAGGGACAAGGTGGTGGACAACGTGGGAGGAGGCATTTGCCAACTGGCGACAACTCTGTTCAACGCTGCCCTGCTGGCTAACCTGGACATCCTGACCCGCAGTTCCCATTCCCAAATTGTCCATTACGTCCCCGCGGGCCGCGATGCGACCGTGTACTACGGCCTGATTGACCTGAAGTTCCGTAACTCCCTGCCCCATCCCATTGTCCTGTGGGGTACAGTGGAGAACTACCAACTGACAGTTTACATTCTGGGTTGGGCGAGGGACAAAGTGGAAGTGGAATTGCACCGCACACCCTGGTGGGACGAGCGGGGGCACCATGTCATTCTGACGCGAGTAGTGAGGGTTAAAGGGCGCGTGGTCAGGCGGGAGCGAGTGGCCCGTAGTTTCTATCCCCGCCGGCCCAAACCCGCTCCGGCTACGGAACCTACCCAGGTTGCCCAGGCCCCGGCTGTGACGAGTCCCCCACCCGAACCTTCGGAATCATCCTCCCAGGTGGCGGAGGAGAAACCGGCTACCATGAGCGTTCCTCCCTCGGTGCCCATTCCACCGGTGAGCCCCGGCGAGCCCGCGGCGACTGGGCCGGGCTTGCAGTAAGCCTAAAACTCCATGGTTCGCTTATTTTGCAATGGGTTTATGACTCGACAAGGTTAACTTTA
>DTZQ01000087.1 GCA_012961305.1 Armatimonadota bacterium
CCCCCGCGTGCGGGGGGATAGAGGGGGGGGCATCCTGCATCTTGCATCCTGCATCGGGGTGGTGAGGCGGTGGCCTACGAGCCCAACGGTCTTAACTACGGTCACAGGTGCCAGGGGGCCCGGTAGGGTTTACTCAGCCAGCGGTTGGCCTCAGGGTCGCCGATGAACTGCTCCTTCACCGGGTCCCAGCGCAGTTTGCGACCCGTACGGATGGCGATGTTGCCCAGGTGGCAGACGGTTACGGAGCGGTGGCCAATTTCGACATCGCAGATGGGCCGCTGGCGGCTCCGAATGCAGTTGAGCCAATCCTGATGGTGGCCGGGACTGCGGTACAGATGTACGTCGTTGGGGCCGAGGGGTTCGTGCAGCAGGTCCTCGGGATAGGCCCGCAGGAACCCCCGGTCCACGTGTACCCAGCCGTCAGTGCCCTCGAATTTGGCCCCATGTCCTTCGCCGCAGATGAGTTTCACCCCATTGGCGTAGGTGTACTCGATGCGGAACCAAATGGCCGTTTCATAGTTACCCTCGGTGGGAAAGCGACCTTCCCCTTCAATTTCGACCGGGCCGCTTTCGTCCATGCCCAACCCCCACTGGGCGATGTCGTTGTGATGAGCGCCCCAGTCGGTCATCTTGCCGCCGGAGTAATCCCAGAACCAGCGGAAATTGTAGAGGCAGCGGTCGGGGTTGTAGGGCCCCCAGGGTGCGGGTCCGAGCCACAGGTTCCAGTCCAGACCTGGCGGCGGCTCCTGGTCGGGTGCGTTGCCGCCCTGGGGCCCGTAGCCGAAGCCGGTGCGCACCGTGTGTACCTTACCGATGCGCCCGCTGCGCACCAGTTCGCAGGCAAAGCGGAAGTTGCTCGCCGACCGCTGTTGACTGCCTACCTGGAAGACCCGCCCGTAGCGGCGCACGGCGTTGACCAGAGCCCGGCCTTCGGCGATGGTCAAGGTGAGTGGCTTTTCGCAGTACACGTCCTTGCCCGCTTCGCAGGCGTGAATGCTGATGAGGGTGTGCCAGTGGTCAGGGGTGGAGATGACCACAGCATCAAGGTCGTTGCGGTCTAACAGTTCGCGGTAGTCTTTGTAGGCCGCGCAGTCGCTGTTCCCGTAGCGCTCGTCCACCCAAGACTTTGCCCGGGCGCGGTGGGGCTCGTACACGTCACAGACCGCCAGCACCTGCACCTGGGAATTGCCCAGGAAACCGCGCAGGTGGCCACTACCCATGCCGCCCACCCCGATGAAGCCCAGGGTGATACGGTCGTTGGCCGGCACCTGGCCTTTGGTTCCCAGCGCTCGCGCCGACACAAAAGTGGGCAGGGTCAGGCCCACCCCTGCCCCGGCGAGGCTCCGGACCATCCGGCCCAGAAACTCGCGTCGGGTCAACTTTCCCTCCATGCTCCCACCTCCTTCCCGGCCTATTTCTTCGCCACCCTTTCCCCGATTCCTTTTTTCCTTTCAACTTTAAACTTTGTTCCGCCGTTCTTGCCGGTTGGGGGCTTATTCCGGGGCCATTTTGGTCAGTTGAGGTGGGCGATGGGGTAAACGAGTAGCCCGAGAGAGGTTTTCTTTCGCAGGGCTATAAGTGGGGTCCAGGGCTAAGGCTACGCGGTACATTTTTAACCCTCGCCGGGGGTCTTCAGAGAGTTCAGCAATCACTCCCAGGAGGTTGTAGGGTTCTGGCTGCCAAGGGTCGAAACTGAGAGCCTTCTGCAGCGCCGCGCGGGCGCGGTCTAAATCGCGTTGCATTAAACAGGCTTTAGCAAAACGGAGGCAGGAGAGGTAATCGTCCAGTTGGTCTGCCTCTACCGCTCGCCGCGCCAGCACTTCGGCCAACAAGCGACGCAGTTCTTCAGGAGCGAAGGGTTTGGGTAGGAAATCCAAGGCTCCCAATTTTATAGCCTCCACCGCGTTTTCGATAGTGCCGTGCCCGCTCATCATCACCACCGGCACGGTGGTCCCCAGGGTGCGGAGGCCACGAAGCACTTCCATGCCACTTAGGTGGGGCAGGTGAAGGTCTAAGAGTACGGCATCAAATTGCTCCCTACTTGCGCGGGTCAAGGCCTCTTGACCACCGGCAGCCGTAACTACTTCGTATCCAGCCCCTTCCAGACATCGGGCCAAAATTCGACTAAAACTGGCGTCGTCTTCCACGATCAAGATTTTAATGGCACTCATGCCGGTTCTTCCTCCCTAAGACGTAATGCCTCCCTGCGCTCCTTTTATTCCTCCGGCACCTCGACCGGTCGCCCGTCCTCTGCAGGCGTTAACATATCTTGCAGCATGGCCAACCACCGGGCCGGTACTCGCTTAACCAATAACACCGAGGCAGGGGACAACTTTGCCACCGTGCGGGTTTTAGTGCCAAAGAACAACTGGTGCAAAGGATGCTCTCGGGCAGCCCCAATGATGACCAAGTCTTTGTCGCGAGAGGCCTTGATAATTCCGGCGGCGGTGGAGGAGTCCTCTATGACTTGCAGTTCGGGAAGGTTGTGATTGCCTCCCCTCCCCCCCAGGACATCCGCGTACCGACGCCGCACCCGAGAGTCCATGGGCGTGCCTCGCTTCACTACGTGAAGATAGGTGACGTTGGCCCCATAATGGGCCTGAAGCGCCTGGGCGATTTCGATGGCCAAATCGCTGTGGGGACTGGCAGTAACTCCCACCAGAATCTGGCGAACCGTGGAGAGGTCGCCCATGGCTTTGAGCACGGCCACATTGCAGGGAGCCATCCTCAACACCGGGTCCAAGGTGGTTCCTAAAACTCGCTGACTGGTCTGGGTCCAGCCGCGCCAGCCCAGGACTAAAAGGGCGGGCTTTTCCTCCTCTACGGTGTCCAGAATCGCCCGCGGTACGCTACGGCCGATGCGTACCATGGTGGCAACCTCGAGGCCCAATTGGCGCCCGTCCCGTTCCGCAAGGGTCAGGACCCGTTCACTGCGGGGAAGCAATCGCCGCCCCGCTTCCAGAGGCAGTATTTCGGGCACCGCAATCACGCTTAGGGCGACAACTTCGCCCTGGTGCTGCTGAGCGACGGCCCCAGCGATGTGCATGAGGTTGGCTACGTGTTCCGGGTTAGCCACGGCTACCAGCGCACGATAGGGACGGCGCTCTACCGGAAGTCGCTCGGCCACGACCCGCGAAACGACCGCTTCGCGTTCCTGATGCCGGGCGTAACCGTAGTAAACGCCAAGGCCAGCAGCAATCCAACCCAACGTCACGTACCAAGCAGTGGGACTGTAAGTGAACAGCACGGCAGCCAGCGCGAGATTACAAACTACCCCCAAGAGCGGTAGCAGGGGACTTAAAGGCACCCGGAAACCACGGGGCAGGTCGGGACGTTTCCGCCGCAGAGTGATGACCACCACATTCACCTGCATAAAAAGCAGGAGAAACATGATGTCGCAGGCGCTGGCCACATCTTCGATGGGCAGGGTGATGGCCATGATGACGATTAGCGCCGAGGACAGCAGTAACGCCCGGTGGGGCGTGTGGCGCGAGGGGTGTACGCGGGCGAAGATTGCGGGCAGGTTGTGGTCGCGCCCCATGGCAAAGGAAACCCGGGAGGAGGAATACAAGGTGGCGTTAAGGGCGGACATGGTGGAAAACAGACCACCGATGATGAGAATTACCGCTCCCCAGCGCCCGCCGCCGACCATGAAATTACGCGCAGCCTCTACTAAAGCCAATTCTGCTTCGTTCCCTAAATATTGCCAAGCGGTCAAACCCGCCGGCGGCTGAATCGCCCCCAGAGCCACGAACGCCACCAGCAGGTAAATCATCACCACGACCAGCAGCGATAGAAATACAGCCCAAGGGATGTTGCGCCGGGGGTTTTTCACCTCTTCGCCACATTGGGCAATAATTTCATACCCCTCAAAAGCGATGAAGGTCAGGGCCATCCCCACTAAGACCCCGTCCCAGCCCAACGGTATAAATGGGGTAAAGGCTTCGAGAGGAGCAGGCATGCGCAATATCACCCACAGGCCCGAGAGGACAAAGAGCCCTAAAATGGTAACCTTTGCCAGCGTTACCGCTGTCTCCGCCTTGCCCGTCTCGGACGCGCCCAGGTAGTTGATAAGAGTGAACCCGATACAGGCGATAACCGCCAGGGCTTTAGCGACTAAGTGCGGATTCAGGTCCCCTACTGGGACGTCGAACTCGCTGAGCATTTGCCCGAAATATGCCCCAAATCCCAGAGCATAAAGGCTGCACGCGACCGAGTGGGCGAACCACGACATCCAGCCACTGAGGAAACCGTTGGGACCGGGCAGTCCTTCCTTCACCCACAAATAGCCGCCTCCCGCTTCAGGGAAACAGGAACCCAGTTCCGCATAAGCCATGGCCGTAATGGCCGTTACCAAACCGTTGAGCAGGAACACTAACAGCAGCGCCGGACCCGCGACACCAGCCGCTATTCCAGTCAGCACAAAAATTCCGGCGCCAATCATGGCCCCGACGCCAATCATGGTCACGTCCAGAAGCCGCATCTCCCGACTGAGACGAACCTCAACGGCTTGGGCGTTGGATGAGAACATGGTTGCCAGTCTCCTTATGTTCCTCGATTTTTCCATGGCCCGAAAGGTAACGGATACTCCCCCTGTTGAATGTTGCGGGAGAACATTGCCTCATGCCTGAACCGCAGAGCCCGCTGAAAGGATTGGAGCAATTGGGCAATCACCACCTCCCTGCCACCGCGATACAGCCACCGCTGGCCACCCCGATGCAGGCCACCTCCCTGCCACCGCGATACAGCCA
>DTZQ01000088.1 GCA_012961305.1 Armatimonadota bacterium
CCAGAGGGGCTATGAAAAGGTCAGGATAGATGGTGAAATTATGGGGCTCAGGCCCCTCTTTGCTTCCCCCCGCAGGCGGGGGGAAAGAGGGGGGCACTCTAAGCCAGGATAAACGTCTACCCGTCTATCACGTCCTTACGTCTGCACATCTACTCGTCTGCGCGTTTTAGTACTCAGGGTACGGCGGCGGAGCGGGCTTTTCTTCTTCCGGCTTCTCGGCCACCAGAGTTTCGGTAGTGATGAGCATCGCCGCGATGCTGGTTGCATTTTCCAACGCCGAGCGTACCACCTTCACGGGGTCTACGATACCGGCCTTCGTCAGGTCTTCATATTCCTCCTCGGCGGCGTCGAAGCCAAAGTTGTAATCTTCGGCCTCGCGGACGTGGTTGACCACTACCGAGCCTTCCCAGCCGGCGTTGTCGGCAATGTTCCGCAGCGGCTCTTCGAGGGCTCGTTTGACAATCTTCACCCCTGTACGCTCGTCTTCATCGGTGACCTTTAGGTCATCCAGGACTTTGGCCGCTCGCAGCAAAGGAACACCACCACCGGGAACGATACCTTCTTCCACCGCCGCGCGGGTGGCCGAAAGAGCATCCTCGAAGCGATGCTTTTTCTCTTTCAACTCGGTTTCCGTGGCCGCGCCGACCTGAATCTCTGCCACTCCGCCGGCCAATTTGGCCAAACGTTCCTGCAACTTCTCTCGGTCGTAGTCAGAATCGGTCTCTTCAATCTGCTTGCGAATCTGGGCCACCCGTCCGGCAATGGCCTCTGGCGAGCCCTTGCCCTCAATAATGGTGGTATCATCTTTGCTGACCACCACTTTGCGGGCCTGACCGAGCATGTCCAGGGTTACGTTTTCCAACTTAATGCCCAGGTCTTCGCTGATGAACTGGCCACCGGTCAGGGTTGCAATGTCGCCTAACATAGCCTTGCGCCGTTCTCCGAAACCGGGGGCCTTCACGGCACAGACTTGCAGCGTGCGGCGCAGTGTGTTCACCACACAGGTAGCCAGGGCCTCTCCTTACACATCCTCAGCGACGATGAGTAGCGGCTTGCCGGCCTGAGAAATCTTCTCCAACAGGGGCACGATGTCATTTACGGCGGAGATTTTTTTCTCGTGGACGAGGATGTAAGGCTCCTCCAACTCGGCCGTCATTTCTTCGGCGTTAGTGATGAAGTAAGGGGAGATGTAGCCCTTGTCGAACTGCATTCCCTCTACGACCTCTACGGTGGTAGCAGTACCTTTGCTCTCCTCTATGGTAATAACCCCGTCCTTACCCACCTTGTCCATGGCTTCGGCAATCAGTTCGCCGATTCTCCGGTCGTTGCCCGCAATGGCCGCGACGTTGGCGATGGCTTCCTTGTCGGCCACCTCTATGGCGTGCTTTTTAATCTCTTCTACGGCTGCTTCACAGGCCCTTTCCATGCCTCGCTTGAGCATCATCGGGTTCGCGCCCGCCGCTACATTCTTCATTCCTGCCCTAACCATCGCTTGAGCCAGCACCACTGCCGTAGTGGTCCCATCGCCGGCTACATCATTAGTTTTGGAAGCCACTTCCCGCGTCAACTGGGCCCCCATGTTCTCATAGGGTTCCTCCAACTCAATCTCTTTGGCAACGGTGACGCCATCTTTAGTGATGGTCGGCGAGCCGAACTTCTTGTCCAACACGACGTTGCGGCCGCGCGGTCCCAGAGTTACTCGCACCGCGTCAGCCACCGCGTTTACGCCGCGTTCCAAAGACTGACGCGCTTCCTCGCTGTAAGCCAGAATTTTTGCTGCCATAGGTGCATCCCTCCGTTGCTACTTTTTCCCGGCGCACTTTTTCTTCTTGGTATCCGTGCGCACGGCTAAAATGGAATCACTGTCCAGGATAAGGTAATCCTTTCCCTCCAAGGTAACTTCTGTTCCCCCATACTTGGAGAAAATGATACGGTCACCCACTTTAACCTCCAAGGGCACCCGTTGGCCATTTTCCAGGACCTTACCTGGCCCCACGGCCAACACTTTGCCCTCTTGGGGTTTTTGCTGGGCCGTCTCCGGCAGGACAATGCCGCCGGCCGTTTTCTCCTCTTCCTCTAAAACTTCCACTACTACTCGGTCACCTAACGGTTTTAGGGTCATCGTTCCTTTAACCTCCTTCGTCTGTAAGTTTTTCCGCTGGCGTTCCCCCCTCCTAACCACACAGCCGCTTTTAATCATACGGGGAACATGTCACGGCGGTGTCACAACGATGTCACAAAGTTGTAACGAAAAGACCCTCTCAGGAAGCAGGGCGCAAGGCCTGCAATTTATCGCGAATGAGATGGGGGTCGAAGGGTTTACGCAAGTACTCATTGGCTCCTGCTGCCAGGGCTGCTTCTTCATCCCAACGCTGACCCAAGGCCGTGAGCACCAAAATATAGGTCCCTCCCAATTGGGGTTCAGCCCGAATGTCCCGGCAAACCTCTAAGCCGTTCTTCTGGGGTAAGTCAAGGTCCAAAATTACCAGCACAGGCTGTTCCCGTCGAATCATTTCTCCGGCAGTATTGCCATCCATAGCCACCAGCACCCGATAGCCTTCTTTTTCCGCGATGAAGGCCAGGGCTTGGGCAATGGCTACATCGTCCTCCACAATGACTACGGTCGGTTGGGCCATAGGTCTTCAGGATGGTGAGGGGGGCGAGGGCAGGGTAAACACGAACCGGGCTCCTCCTTCGGGGCCGTCTTCTACCCAAATGCGGCCTCCGTGATGTTCAATTATTTCCTTGGCAATGGCCAGGCCCAGGCCCGTACCGCCCTTGCGGCCTCGAAGGTGGTCATTCACCTGCACAAATTTCTCGAAAATCCGCTCCCGGTCGGTCAGCGGTACACCCGGACCCGTATCCGTGACGGAGACCTCAAGATAAGGTTCCCTTCCTTCTCTAACCTCCCGCATGGCCAGGGTAATCCGTCCCCCCTCCGGGGTGAATTTCAAGGCGTTACTCAGCAAGTTGGCGAAGACCTGTTCCAAGCGCTGACGGTCTCCGTAAAACATCGGCAATTCTGGGGGTAAATCTGCAATCAAGGTAATGTGCCGGGACTCGGCGGTACTCCGGTATACCTCCAGGAAATGCTCCACGACCCGCCGCAAGTCCACCGCTTCGTACTGGTAGGTCATGGTGCCCGCTTCGATACGAGCCAGGTCGAGGAAATTGTTGATGAGTTCTGCCAGTCGGTTGCTCTCCTCGATAATCACCCGTAGGAACCGCTCATAAGTTTCTGGTGGTTCATTCCGATACATCAAGATGAGGTCAGCGTAAGTGCGAATGCTGGTCAGAGGGGTACGCAAGTCGTGGGCGACCATGTTGAGGAACTCGCTTTTCTGGCGGTCTATCTCTCGCAGTTCCTCGTTGGCGGCAGCCAGGGCATCGGCTAAAATGGCGTTACGCAGGGCCGCGGCAACGTGGGGGGCGTAAACGTGGAGTTGGTCGAGGTCCGGGGCCTCGCCCACCAGCAAGGCCCCCAGTGGTTCCTCTCCCGCCACCAAGGGCACCACCGCACAGGCCGCCAGGCCGTCCGGATGGGAGTGAGCAGCCACCGGCCGGCCAGCCCGAAAGGCTTCGGCTACATTGGGTAGGGTTTCCAAAGGCAAAGGTTCTGTAGGTAGGTCAGGGGAGGGGAAGCCCCGGGCCGCGGCTAAGCGGAGCCGGCCAGAGTCGGTATCCATCACCAGCAGGGCGACTCGCTCCGTAGGTAAATCAGCCTGTAACTCCTCAACCACGCGCTCTGAAGTCTCGGTGACGTTGGAAGTGGCCAGAGTGTCTGCGGTCAGGCGGCTGACTCGGGTCAGTCGCTCACTTTGCTCAAAAAGCAAGCGGGTGGCTTCGGCTTCCCGTTCGGCCGGCGATAGGCCCGTGTGGTTCGCCTGTTGGGTTCCCGCCGGTACTGCTTGCTGGAGCAAGAGCCAACCCTCTGGCGCTTCCCCGCTGTTGCCCAGAGGGAAAGCGCGCACGGCGAACACCAGAACCGTTCCATCCTTGGCCTGTTGCCGAAGGGTTCCCTGCCATTCCCGGCCCATACGCACTGCGGTGAGAAACTCCTCCCAGGCCTGCTTCTGAGTGGCCTCACGGGGTACTAACACCTCCCAGGAACGTCCTTGCAGTTCCTCCGGCTCATAGCCTAACTGCTGGGCCTGGCGGGGATTAACATACACCAAAGTACCCTCGGGAGTGGCAATAGTAACCCCTTCTTCAGTGTGTTGCAGGAAAAGCCGCAGAAGTTGCGCTTCCGGGGAGGCCTCAGATGTTTCAGTCACCAGCCGTGCTGCTGTATCCACGAGGGCGGTCTGAGGGAGCATCATGCCGTCCTCCACTTACCAGGTAAAGGAAGAACGCAGGGCATCCTGTACCGCATCTACCAGTTCACGCGGCGCATAAGGTTTGACCAAGTAACTCGCCGGTTCGAAGAGTTCGAGGATTTCCTCGGGGCTGTAGCCGGGTTCCAAAACTGCTATTAGGGGCACACCAGGGGCATTCGCCCGGATGCGGGCGATGACCACCCGGGTGTCGCTTCCCGGCAGGTAGGTGTCCACCACTACCGCACAGGGCGGAGGTGGTTCAGCCAAAACCCGTAATCCACCCCACACATCTGCACAGGCGATAGGCTCATAGCCTGCCGCGGCCAACACCAACCGCGCAATCGCCCGTGTGGTGGGCGAGTCGTCTATGAGCACAATTCTCCGGCCCATGGCTGTACCTTCCTTTGCCTTCTGGCTACTCTCCTCCTTTCCCTTCCTCAGCCAAACTCCTTAAAGGGATTGTATCCTTCTAATGTCACGCTCCGGTCAATATTGTGTCACAAAATTGTAAATTTTGGGCTCACCTTCCATCGTCATCTTCGCCGCCGCGTTTTCCCTTCCTTTCGTTTGGTCCTAAAGAGCCAATTTGTAGCCTACTCCCAGCACTGTCTGAATGAGTTTCGGGTGGGAAGGGTCTTCCTCAATTTTCTCCCGCAGTCGCCGAATGTGCATGTCCAGGGTACGCGTGCGCACCTCTTCGCTGTAACCCCAAATCGTTTCCAACAAATACTCTCGGGTCAGCACTCGTCCCGGATGTTCAGCCGAGGCGGTCAGCAGTTCGAACTCCTTGGGAGTGAGGGATACCGGTTGGCCCCGACAAGTAACCTCATGGGCTTCAGGGTCAATCACCAAGGGACCCACCCGCAGTTCTCTGTCCCGCCTGCCTACCGCATCGTACACCCGGGTGCGTCGCAGCAGGGCTTCCACTCGCGCCAGAAACTCCGCTATCCCGAAGGGCTTTACCAAATAGTCGTCCGCGCCGAACCGCAAGCCGATGACTTTGTCCTGCTCCTCCGTGTGTTCGCCGGTCATCATTAGAATTGGCACGAAGGTCCGCGTACGCACTTGACGACACACTTCCAACCCATCGTAGCCGGGCAGGTGGATGTCCAGGACAATCAAATCCGGCCTTTCCCGATAGGTCAAGGCTACGGCTTCATCGCCCGTGTGGGCAGTTACCACCTCATAACCATTTTTCTCCAGAGCCCACCGGAGTCCTTCTACCAAGGTGAGGTCATCATCCACCACTAATATTTTCGCCTTGGAAGGAGTGTTCATGTTCGCTCCTTATCGCAGTCGGCCTGAGCGCACGATGTTCAGCAATATCCACACTCCCATAACTCCTGCGGCTACAAAACCCAACACGCTGAACAGAGGATAGCCGTGAATTAACGGCCCCACCCCCGACTGAATCACCAGCGAGGAGCCGATGATAAGGGCCGCCACGATGATGCTGGACGAGAGCCGAGTGCCCACTCGGTCCAAAATCTCGGTCAACTGGGGCAAGCCATGATGTTTAACCTCCGTCTGTAAATCTCCCGCGGCCAGATGGTCTAAAATTATGTTCAGCCGCCCCGGCAAGTTTTGCAGCAGTTCCCGCACATCGTCGCTGGCGGCCCACAGTCGGGGCCAGAAATCCTCCAGGCCCCACTTGGGGTGCAGGGAACGCAGGGCCAGACGCCGGGCTATTTGGGCATAGTCGAAATTGGGGTCTAACCGGGCACAGATGCCCTCGGTAGTCACGTAGGTTTTGACCAGCAGCCCCACTTCCGGCGGCAGGCGTAAATGGTGGCGGGTCGCCACGCTGAACACGTCGTGGAGTTGCTCCGCCAAGTCAGGACGGGCAGTTCCGTCGTCGCGGTACTTGTTCATCAAGGTCACCAAATCCTCCCGCAACGCACTGCGGTCAATGTCCTGATGATGACCATCAGCCAGACGTATCAGGTGAACACATAAGGCGTTGGGGTCAGCACTGAGAAAGGCCAAGAGCATACGGGTAATTTCCCGCTTCAGATGTGGGTTAAGTTCTCCCACCTGGCCGAAATCCAGAAAGGCCAAACGGTGGTCGGGCAGAACGCGAATGTTGCCCGGATGCAGGTCCACGTGAAAGTACCCGTGCACATAGATTTGATGCAGAACCGCCTCTGCCAGCCGCCGGGCCAGTTCGTCGCGCGGACTGCCCTGGCGTTTTAGGGCCTCCACATCCGCGATTTTAATTCCCTCAATGAACTCCTCTGTCAGCACCCGGGCGCTGCTGTAGTCGAAAAACATGCGGGGGATGACAATATAGGGCAAATCCTCTAAGGCCAGGCGCAGCCGTTCCGCATTGTGGAACTCGCGGGTGAAGTCCAGTTCGTTGCGCAGCAGTTCGCCCAGGGTCATGGCCGTTTCCACGATGTTGAAATCACGGGCCCCGGGGACGCGGTTCTCGAAAATGGTCGCCAGGCGAATGGCCACCTCGATGTCCGTCTCGATGATTTCCCGAATGCCTGGCCGCTGGACTTTCACGGCTACCACCGTACCCTCAGGCAAAACCGCCCGGTGCACCTGAGCAATGGAAGCCGCTGCAACAGGAGCATCATCGAAGCGGCGGAACAACTCGCGAGGCGGTGCTCCCAGTTCCTCCTCGATGACCTTATGCACCTCCTCCGGCGGCATTATAGGCCCCTGGTCTTGCAGCCGTTCCAGGGCTTCCAAATAGGGACGCGGCAGCAAGTCAGGTCGGGTACTCAGCAACTGGCCGGCCTTCACCGCCGTGGGGCCCAAATCCATCAGGACACTGGCTACCTCCGCGGGCAGTGGATGTCGTTCTGGTTCCGTAACCTCCTCCGTGCGGCGCACAAAGCGCATCAAATCCAGGTTATGCAGCAAGTAAGTAAAACCGTGCTGGGCCAGCACGGTGGCCACTTGCCTGAACCGAGCCCGATACCGATAATGCAACCGAGGCAGAGTCCAACGCATGTTTTTTCCCCGCCAAATCCAATATCTCTCGAAGCGCTACACTCCCAATCCCCCCGCCACTTCACGCTCGCCGCGTTCCACTTCGATTTTCTGCTGGTAGCCGCTGGCCCGATAGGCCGCCAGAGGGTCCGGGTCTAAGCCCATTTCCTCCCGTACCACCTTTAACAGAGGGGTCACATTGGTGTTAAAGGCTTCTTGCAACATACACTCCGCATCTATCAAAGCCCCAGCCTCTTGGGCCTCCCGCAGCGCCCGACGGTTGACCGTCAGGGCTTTGGCATAGGTCTCCTGAATGACCATGACGGTCTGAATCATGGCCTCAATTTTCGGTTTCAAGTTGTGCGACTGGTCCACCATGTACTCAACCTGGGCGTCCAGGTGGGGGTCTTCCTCGGCTGCTGCCAGTTCATGGTAGATGAGGAAGAACTCATAAGGGTTGATACTGCCCACCGTCAGGTCGTCATCGGCGTACTTGCGGTTGTTGAAGTGGAACCCCCCTAACATTCCCTCATCCAGGAGAAAGGCGACCAGGTGTTCGATGTTGACTCCCTGGGCGTGATGTCCCAAATCCACCAACACTTTAGCCTGGGGGCCCAGGTGCTTGCAAAGGACGTAGGCCATGCCCCAGTCCGACAAATCGGTGTGGTAGAAGGCCGGCTCGAAGAACTTGTACTCCACCAGCATAGTCATATCCGCCGGCAGGGCAGCGTACACCCGTCCCAACCCCTCCTGCAAGCGGTTCTTACGGGCCCGGAAATCATCCTGGCCGGGGTAGTTCGTCCCGTCGGCCAGCCAGATGCTCAGGACGTGAGAGCCCACTTGCTTGGCGATTTCGAGGCACTCCAAGCAGTGCTCCAGAGCCCGCTGGCGCACCGCCGGGTCGGGGTTGCAGAAACTGCCGTATTTGTAGCATTGGTCTTGGAACACGTTGGGATTGATGCTCCCCAGGCGCATGCCCAGTTCTGCTGCATACTGCTTTACCGCCTCCACATCCTCGGTCAAGTCCCAGAGCACATGCAGGGCTACTTTGGGGGCGATGCCGGTGAACTTGTGCACCTGGGCCGCATCGTCCAACTTCTCGAAAATGGTCGCCGCCGCCCCCGGTTGCTTGAACACCCCGAAGCGCGTGCCCGAATCAGCATAACCCCAGGAGGGAGTCTCAATTTCCTGGGCCTTAAGCCGCTGCTTGATTTGTTCCACCTCCAGGCCCCGGGCCCTCAACTTCTCGGCCAGAATTTCGTACTCAGTATGAAAATCGTAAGCCATGTTGGCTGCCTCCATATTCCCCCGCAGTGGGGATAATTGACTGGTGAAATCACTTCCGAATTCCTTCCGGAATCACCACTTGTCCCTTACAGGAAAGGCGACGGGTAAGCATGGCAGTTCTCCTTTCGCTTAACTACCTACATTGTACGTCAAAATGGCCCGGCTGTCAAGGAGGAAAGGGCAAAATGGTAAATCCCTTGACAATGCCGCTGTGTTAGGGTATAATCTGACGCTGGGGGTTTTGAACCCTTGGTCTCTACGTGCAGGCGATTGTGGGATACAGGAGTCGGAAGCAGTAAAATTTCGCTTTCAACGACTGGGGGTCTAAAATGTCAAAAAAGGTCAAAGCCGCGTTGGCAGTTGGGGTCGTAGCGCTGGGCTTGGGAACGGGGTTGCGGTACAGCCGGGTCAGGGGAGGGGATAAGTCCAATGAACCTTCGGTTCTGTTTGGGAGCGGAACCATTGAAGCGACCGAGGTAGAAGTCAGCGCGGAAATTGCAGGTCGTTTAGTGGAACTGCGGGTGGAAGAGGGACAGCGAGTAACGGCAGGGCAGATAATTGCGGTGCTGGACCGTCGGGAATTGGAGGCGCAGGTGGAGCAGGCACGGGGAACAGTACAGCAGGCGGAGGCCGCCCTGGCGGAACTGTTGGCCGGCACCCGCGAGGAGCAAATCCGCCAGGCTCGGGCCCAACTTGCCCAGGCGCAAGCGGCGGTGGAGGGGGCGCGGAAGGCCCTGGCCACAGCAGAAAAACACTACCGCCAGAGTACCGAACTGAAGCAACAGGTAGATGCGGCACAAGCGCAGTACGAGGCAGCAGTAGCGGCTCATGAGGCAGCACAGGCGCGGCTGGAGCAGTTGCAGGCCGGCGCCCGTAAGGAGGAAATTGAGCAGGCCCGCGCGGCCCTTCAGCAGGCCGAAGCGGCTGTGGAAGGGGCCCGAAAAGCCGTTGCTACGGCGGAGCAGCAGTACCGCGAATGTCTGGAACTGAAGCAACAGGTAGATGCAGCGCAGGCGGGGTATGAGGCAGCAGTAGCGGCTCATGAGGCGGCACAGGTGCGGCTGGAGCAGTTGCGGGCCGGCGCCCGCAAGGAGGAAATCGAGCAGGCCCGGGCCGCCGTGCAACAGGCCGAGGCAGCCGTGGAAGGGGCGCGGAAGGCCCTGGCCAATGCTCGCGAACTCTACGAGCAGCGGACCGCGGCCCAACAGCGAGTGGATGCGGCGGAAACGCAGGTCCGCGTGGCCCGGGAACGGCTGCGGCAGGCGGAGGCGCGTTTGGCCTTGGTGAAAGAGGGTCCCCGCACCGAGGAAATACAGCAGGCGGAGGCCGCGGTAGCCCAGGCCAAAGCGGCCCGGGACCAGGCCCAAACCCAACTCCACCGGGCACGGGAACTCTTTGCCGCCGGCGCCATTCCCCGGCAGCAGTTGGACAACGCCCAGGCCCAGTTCGATTCCGCCCAGGCGGCTCTGGAGGGAGCAGAGGCCCGACTGCAGCAACTGCAGGCCGGAGCACGCCCAGAGGAAGTGCAACAGGCGGAGGCCGCAGTAGCCCAAGCCCGCGCGGCCTTGGCAGGAGCGGAAAAGGCCCTGGCCAACGCTCGCGAAATGTATGAGCAGCGCACCCTCCAACAACAGCAGGTAGATGCAGCGGAAACTAAACTGGCCCAAGCCCTTGCCCAACAAAGGGCTGCCCAGGCCCGGCTGGAGATGATTCTGGCCGGGCCGCGGGAGGAGGAGATTAAGCAGGCGGAGGCAGCGGTGGCGCAGGCGGCGGCCCAGGTGGAGGGGGCGCGGCGGACGCTGGAGAATGCGCGGCAACTTTACGCCGAGCGGCTGCAAGCCCAACAGCAACTGGACGCCGCCCGTACCCAGTACGACCTGGCGCGGGCGCAAGCCGAGGCAGCGCAGGCCCAACTGGACTTGCTGCTGGCGGGGGCCACCAAAGAGGCCATTGCTCAGGCCCGAGGCCGAGTGACCCAGGCGCGGGCGGCCTTGACCCTGGCTGAAGCACGCTTGGACGACGCTCTCATTCGGGCTCCACGGAGCGGCACGGTCACTGAAGTGGTGGCCGAAGCCGGGGAAATGGTCGCCCCTGGACTCCCCATCGTGCTGCTGGCCGACCTCGACCACGTCCGGCTTACCGTATACCTGCCGTTGCCCCAACTGGGACGGGTGAAACTGGGCCAGCCCGCGGAGGTCACCGCCGACACCTACCCCCACAAGGTCTACTCTGGTCGAGTGGTGGAAATCTCCGACCAGCCGGAGTTTACGCCCAAAAACGTGCAAACCAGGGAGCAGCGGGTGCAGTTGGTCTTCGCCGTCAAAATCGCAGTGGAAAACCCGGCCCACGAACTCAAGCCGGGCATGCCCGCCGATGCCAGAATTCTCCTGCGTTCGTTGAGTTCGTAGGCTACCACTCTCCCACCGTGATACTGGAGGCAGGATACCCCCCCTCTATCCCCCCGCACGCGGGGGGA
>DTZQ01000089.1 GCA_012961305.1 Armatimonadota bacterium
TCCCCGGTCCTCGGGGGAAGAGGAGGTCAGGGGGGTGAGGGCCAAGCCGAGCAACGAATTTTTGCCAAGTACTGCAAGGAGAACCAACCATGCGCAAAATTGACCGCGCAGACCAATTGGACAGCCAAGAGCGGCGCGAACGCCTCCGAGAGGAGAAAAAAGAACGCCTGTTGCGTACAGGCGTCAAAAGTACATCGGTAGAGCCAACCGATTGGCTTCCTCCGGACCCCAGCACCGTTTAGGGCAAAGCCGATTGAACGCTGCCGCTGGCGAGGTTAATTTGCGGTGACTGAGTCCACGCGCTTGCGCCTCCTCTGGGTCAGCGACAGTCCGGTGCTCCACACCGGCTACGGGGTGACGACCCACGAAATCGTTTCCCGACTGCACGCTACTGGCCAGTACGAAATAGCCGTTCTGGGCTGGTATCACGATGCCGCTCACTACGACCGGAGGGTACACCCCTATCCACTCCTGCCGGGAGCCTGGGGCTGGAAGCCGGACTGGTTGGCCGAGGTCCTGGCTGAGTTTCGGCCCGAAGTGTTGATTACTCTGGGCAATTTTTCCATGCTCGCTGCGGTGCAGGAGGTGCCGGCCCAATTCCCCGGTCGGTGGGTAGGCTATTTCCCGGTGGAGGGCCGACCGGTTGCCCGTCACCAGGCCCGCCTGATAGATGCCTTGGATGTAGCAGTGACTTTCACCCAGTACGCAGCCCAGGAAATTCGCCGCGTGCGGCCTGACTGTAAGGTGCAGGTTATTCCTTTAGGAGTAGATGTGCAGACCTTTCGTCCCCTATCCAATCGGGTGGAATTGCGCCGACAATGTGAATTAGAGAACCGTTTTGTGGTGGGCTGTGTGGCCCGGAACCAGCCGCGCAAGCAGTTGCCACTGCTGCTGCGGGCTTTTGCCCAATTTGCTCAAATACATGAGGAGGCTTTCCTCTACCTGCACAGCGACCCGGACGACGTGGGCTGGGACCTGGTCGAGTTGGCCGACCGATATGGCATTGCCGACCGGGTGGGTTTTACTCCTGGAATGGCCTTTGTCTTGGGCGTGAGCCGGGAGGAACTGAACGAGATTTACAACCTTTTTGACGTTTTCGCTCTGCCCACCATGGGCGAGGGATTTGGACTGCCCCTGCTGGAAGCCATGGCGGCAGGGGTGCCGGTGGTTACCACCGATTTCGCCGGAGGGGCAGAACTGGTCCGGGGACGGGGGGAATTGGTACGGGTGGCGGGATGGGTTACTGAGCCGGGCCACAATTTCGAACTGGCCCTGGCGGATGAGCAGGATTTCCTGTCCCGGCTGCTCAAATTGTATGCCCGGCCGGATTTGCGGCGGGAATATGCGACGCGGGGCCGGCGGTTCGCGCAGACCCTAACCTGGGAGCGATGTGCCCAGGCATGGCAGACCCTGCTAAAGGAGTGCCGGGAGTGTCAGGCTCCAACGACGGACAATTGGTGAGGGCGGTAAGGGCGGGGAATCGGGAAGCCTTTGACCTGCTGCTGCAACACCATCAAGGCCTGGTGAGAAAAATCATCAGTACTTACGTAGAGGATGGGGAAGAGGCGGAAAACCTCTGGCAGGAAGTGGTCGCTACGGCCTTTGAACAACTCGCCAGGCTGCGCCGACCCGAGGTCTTCGGACCCTGGTTGAAGCGGATAACTGTTCACTGCTGCTTAAGTTGGCAGCGGCGGAACGGGAAAAATCCTGTGTGCTTCGTATCTTGGAGCGAAGGGCAATGGGACCAGGCGATGGGAACGGAACCCTCTCCAGAGCAAATCCTGCTGCGCCGGGAAATGCAACGCTTGGTACGTCAGGCCGTCTTGTCCCTGCCCGGTTACGAAAGTGATGTAGTATGGTGGTGCGACCTGGAAGGTTACACCTGCCGCGAATTGGCTGCCCTTTGGGGATGGACCGAAAGAAAGGTGATTTATTGGCGTCGGCGGGGTCGGAAAAGGCTCCGTCAGATATTACAAAACTTGTTCAGCGAGGAGAATTGAAACAATGAAATGTCGGGAGGTACAACTTTATCTCTGCGATTTGGCCGCCGGAACTATACCTCCCGCTCAACGAGTCGCGGTAGAAACCCATCTGGCCCACTGCGCTCGCTGCCGAGAACGGTTGCGGGAACAGCAGGAAGTACAGTTCTGGCTGGATTTGGCCCGGATATGGCCGGAGGAGTTGCCCACTTTCACCACTACCCCACAGCAGATTTTGGCAGCAAGGCAACTTTCCCCGCCAAAGAGGAAGCGGCCTCCCGGGTGGTTGGTAGTTGGGATAGGAGCGAGCCTCTGTGGGGGACTGGCTTTGGCCCTGTGGTGGTGGCTGACCCCTTCCCTGGAACTGGCCCCCTATCAGACCTTCTTGGCCCAGTGGGAGCGGGAAACGCTGCTTGCTACCCCTACCATTCCAGGGGAGGAGGTTCTGTTCCCGTCCCGTCCCAGTCGGGCGGTCTTCCTGTCCTATGCTGGCCTTCCCCTCACCTGGCAACGGGAAGCCCAGA
>DTZQ01000090.1 GCA_012961305.1 Armatimonadota bacterium
GCAATTGTGCTACTCCGTGATAAGCACCGTTGGGCTGGATGACACCCTTAATTTCGTCCGTCTCAAAGGTGAAGGCCCCTGTTTCGGGATGGCAAGTAAGGGTAACCATCAGCATCACCTCCTGTTTTACCTTTTTAGACCGGAAAGACCCGGAACTTCTACGGCGTTTGACCCTGTACCCAGACCAAACGCCATCCCAGCGATGGCAAAAGCAGCGCAATGCCGCTGTCAACCACGGCTAAGGGTTCGCCCGTGATGGCGTCGTGGGCCGAAAGGGCACCGTGCAAACCTAACGCCGGGGCATTGAGGCGCACCTGCACTTCGGCTTCGTCCCGCCTCAGGTTGGAGACGAGGAGAAGGACGCCGCGTTCGCCCTGGCGGTACAGGCTCACGTATGCCCCTTCCGGCGCAGCCGAAACGAACTGGGAGTTGCGCCAATAGGGATGCCATTCGGCCTCCTGGCGTCCGAACTCGTCCATGGCCCGCCACACCTTAGCCGCCAGTTCAACGTCGCCCCACTGGCCCACGAAGGGCCGCACGGGGACATCGTGCAAGAGGGCAATCGCCCATGCCTGCCTGAAGTTCGCGGGCAGGCAGTAGTGGAGAAACTCGGCGGGCACGCCCCATTGCCGGCCCATGAACTCGGTGCGGAAGTAGTCCAGAGGCAGACGCTCCAGGGCAAAGGTGCCCGGCGGCCAGCCGCCTAATTGCTCTCCATCCCAGTAATTAGTCGCCCAGGCCAGCACGGGCGCGAGCAGGTAACCTGACTGGTGCAGGTTCACCTGTCCCTCCCGCTTTCGCTTCTTGACCACCGCGTAGATGCGGCGCAGCACTTCACGCCCAGCGAAGATGGCAAACGTGCCCCCAATTTTCCCCTCGGATTGGCGATAGCCGCAGCCATGATAGTAGTTGTAGCAGGGGGCTACGGGCACACCAGTCCCGTCCAAGTAAACACCGTCCAGGTCGAACTCGTCCATGAGCCGCGCGATGCCAGCAATCACAAAGTCGCTCCACACGCTCTGGTAGCACACCCGCACCACCTGTTGGGTAGGTTTGGGCGGGTAGTTGTCGGGATTCTGCACCCACGAACCGGGCGTTGCGGTCCTCCACAGCGCGCACTCGTCCCCGAAGAACGGAAACTCTGGTGCCGCGTCGGACACTTGGAACCCGAAATACACCAGCACCTGGAGGCCGCGCCGGTGGCACTCGGCGACGAACTGCCGCAGTCGGTCGGGGTGGGTGGGGGCATTGTAGCAGAGGATATCGGTCCAATCCATCAGGGCCAACGTGCGCACGCCCAGTTCGGCCAAACGGTCCAAGGCGGACTGGCCGTCGGGCCCGGGCTCCTCGAGCCCGTAGACGGGCGTGTACACACAAGCCGTGCGATAATCCCAGGCGTCTCGCTTCATGGGTTTGACCGGCGTCGCTTGCAGGCCGAAGGTGTAGGTGAGCTCGGGGATTGCGGATTGCGGTTCAGGGGCCATCTCAACCGGTGTGCTGACCAGGTGCAAGCGCAGGAGCACGGCCTGGCCCTCGCGGACGATTTCGATGGCCTGCTCAGGGTCGGCGTAGTGCCAGTTTCGGTCGGATTCACAGAACCACTGCAA
>DTZQ01000091.1 GCA_012961305.1 Armatimonadota bacterium
CCACCAGAGCCCGTCTAATCTGTGGTTCATCGTCCACCACCAAAATTTTGGCCTCTGCAGGCACCATTTTCACCCCTCCGCTAAGGGCAAAGTAAAGGCAAAGGTAGCCCCCGGCCCCTCGGGATTGTTCTCCGCCCAAATGCGTCCTCCGTGGGCTTTCACAATCTCCGCGCAGAGGGTTAGACCCAAACCCGCTCCGGGAACCTCCCTTTGCCCCCGATAGAACTTGGCAAAAACTTTGTCCTCTGCACCCGGCGGCAAGCCCGGACCAGCGTCGCGCACCCGCACCACGAGTTCATTCCCTTCCACCCGGGCCGAAAGATGCACAGTTGCTTCCGGGGGACTGTACTTCAAAGCGTTTTCCACTAAGTTCCACACTACGCGCGCAATCTGCACATGGTCCAGAGGCACCAGGGGCAACTCAGGGGGAAGGTCTGTTACTACCCGCGCGGCGGTGGTTTCGTCCAGTTCCCCCAGCACCGTACCAATCACCTCGGTAAAGAGGTAGAGGTCCTTTTCCGGCTGCCATGCTCCGGCCTCTAACCGGGACAAATCCAATAGGTTGCTTACAATACGGTTCAGGTGGTCAGTTTCCTCCTCAATGGCAGCCAATAATTCCCGCCGGTCAGCAGGGCTCAGGGGTATAGCCTCGTCGCGCAAACTGCTGACGAAAGCCTTGATGGAGGACAGGGGTGTGCGCAACTCGTGGGAAGCCAAAGCCAGCAGTGTCTCCCGAAATCGCTGGGCTGCCAGTTCGGCCTCTGCTCGCGCCACCTCTCGGGCCAGGCGCTCCCGCTCGCGGGCCCCGGCGGCTAAACGGCTGGTGATAAGGGCTACTCCCAACAGGACCAGCAACTCCAACCAATCCTGCGGGTCCGCTACCCGTAGAGTACCAATGGGCGGAGTAAAACAAAAATTGAAAGCCACAAAAGCCAAAAGGGAAGCCGCAATGGCAGGGCCTAACCCTCCCATAATGGCTGTGACCAGCACTACGAGCAGGTAAAAGAGGGAAACATTGGCGATGTTGAGCGATTGACGCAGGAGCCACATCAAGCCCGTCGCCCCGGCTACGCCCAAAAAGGCTGTTGCATAGCGAGTGCTGAGCCGCTCCTCAAGAGAAAGACTCAAGGTAAAAGAACTCGCTGCTTCCTCCTCGGACATCTTTGCTTCCTCCCACCGTGCCGAAGGATTACGCTTTGCACATTACGCCTTACAATTACCCCTCCGGAATTCGCCAGCGCGTGGCGGCAATATGAGTGACCCCGTCGCCCGTGGTGTGGTAGTAAACGGTCACCAAGGTTCCATCCTCAGCCTGCTGGGTTATGGGGTAGCCCAAGTCGCTGCCGCTACGCTGGCCGTCGGCCCGCAGTACGAACTCATGAGCAATGTCCCATGTTTTCCCCCCGTCTCGGCTCAAGCAGGCACGAATACCCATCGGCGGGCGGCGGTAGCCGTAGGTGCAGAGGACGGAACCGTCGGGCAAGACCAGCAGATGGGCCGGGTAGCCCCATATAGGCGTCCGGGCGGGGGGACTCCAGGTGAGGCCGCCGTCGTGGGAGACGGCCTGATAGAGGTAGCCGTGGCGGTCGGGCTCCGGACGCATCAGGGCGAGGATAGTGCCGTCCGGTGCCTCAGCAAGGGCCGTCTCCGTGAAGCCGAGGAGGCCCTCCTCCGGGACCCAGAGGTCTGGCAAGCGGCTGGCCTCCGCCTCCGGCTGGAGCGGTGAAAGGCGTTCCAGCCGGGTTGGAGGGGCGAGGGGTAGTAGTTGCCAAGAGTCGCCTTCGTCATCTGAGCGCAGGACCCAACTCGTACTCCGTCCTCCTGCCAGCGGGGACAGGGAGGTGTCAGGCTTCTCCCGCCCGTAGACGGCGACCAAGTGAATCCCCTCTCGCGTCTTCAACTCCGCGGCCTGGTTGTAGTTCATCAGCGAAGCCTGCGGCGGAACCTCAATTTCCCACCGCTCCCAAGTCCCGCTCCTTGGCAGTTTCCGGGCTGCGTACGCGCCGCTGAGGTAGGCCACCACGCCGGGCCGAACCTCACGAGTTACGAACCCCCGAGCCCGGAACTCCTCTTCCTGCTCCTTGGGCACTTCCCGCCAGCCGTAGGCGCGGGCATAGGCCTGACCACCGTCCCGGCGCCTTCGGGCTGGCCTCACTGGCCACTCGCCTTCCACCTCTATCCAAGTTCGACCGCCGTCTTTGGACATCCGGCGCGCGCCGCCGCCTGTGGGGTCAATATGGGAGCGACGCACGCGGGTGCTGAAGGCCAGGTAAAGGGTGCCTTCTCTGCCCTTCACCAGGGAGGGGAAACAGGCGTAGATGCCGGGCCGCTTGTAGATTATGATGTGCTCTGCTCCCTCCACCACCGGCGGTTTGTACAGCAGGTAACGCACGTAATCCCAGTAAGCCTCGCCCGTAGCCGGGCTCGAACAGGAGCCGAAGCCGATGAGGTTACGGCCTTGGTGGGCAGGAGGGGTGAACTTCCCCGGTGCGTCCAGGGCTATTTGGCCGTCCACCCACAGCCGCAAGTCCTGAGCTTTGACCTCCAGCCGATAGATGTGGAAGTCATCGGTAGTGTCCAAGCGGTAGGAGAGGCCCAAGCGGTGGAACTCGACCCGGTCGGGGTAAAAGGTCAGGCCAGCCTCGTGGACGCCGTCGGCCATGAGCAGTACCACTCCCGCTGGGCCGCTGCAGGAGACTACCCGCAGCCGGACCTCTGCCACCGCACCCAGTTTGGGGTGCGCATACCAGCGCCGGGAGTAGAAACGCAACTGGGTCTTCTCCGTACCCCGGTCTACTACGTGTAGTTTACCGGCCACCACTTCGGCGAAGGTATTCTCCCCCGGATGGAGGTTCCAGGGCCATTCCAACCGCTCTGGAAGTTCCTCCCCTTCGTAGCCACCGTCCCAACGGAGCAGTTTTGCAACCTCCGGCGCGTTCATCGCCTCCCCGATAACGAACAATCCTGCCCAGATGAGCAATTCCATCCGCATTGTGCGCTTAACCCCATAGCCCCAAGTCCCGGGCCGGTATTAGGCCCCCTCCTGCAGAAGGGTAGAGAACCTGTAATTACTCAGCCCTTGCCCCTTGTCCTAACGGGAAGGCCGTCGTACCTTATCATCCTTCCAACCGGCAATTATACCACAACCTCTCTCCTGGTGCAACCTCTCCTAAGAAGGCTGTTGTCGGGCCAGCGGGCAGGAATAGTGACCTGCGGCGGGGGCAACTTATGCCCGTAGAAAGCCACAAATTCTCAGTCCTACTGGGCGCGCTGGAAGGGACGCCGTAGGGAGGTGACCTTTGGGCCCAGGATTTCGATTTCAGCCAGGCGGGCTTGGCCCAGCCCCCATTCGCCAGCCAAGGCAATGTGGTGCACCTCTCCCTCCGCGAAGCCCATCACTGCTGCAGCCACCGCATCCACCGCCACCACATCCCGGCTGGCCAGGACGACCTTCATCCCCACCGGCCGACCGTGAATCTCCTGCCGCTCCAGGCCCACGATTCCGTCAATGATGTTGAGGGTGGGAGGAACAACTTGCGCCAGGTCAACGATTTTCTCATCGAAGCCCTGGTGCATCGCGCTGCGGTCCTTCACCAAGCACCCCATCAGGTTCTTGAGGCCCAGGGTCACCAGGGCTGGCGGAGTGTGAACCTTCAGCACCGGCAGGTTGATGAGCACTTCACACTCCACCACCGTCCGGGCGATTCCAAAGGTTTCCTGGTGCAGCGGACGGGGAACTCGCAGGAAGACCTCCTCCTCGCGATTGAAATCCGCCAGTTTGGCTCCATACCGCCGGGCTACTTCCGCAAAGCCGAAGTCCTCAAAGGCCTGGCTGATGTCGCAGCCCCCTCCCTCGCCGATGATTGCCTCGCGCACCCCACAATCGCGCAGGTATTGCAGCACCCCTTCCAACAGGCTCGGATGAGTAATTACTCCACTGGCAGCGGGCCGAGCCGCAGTGATGTTCGGTTTCAGCAAGACCTTTGAGCTCGGCAGGAGCAACTCCTGTGCGTTCAGCCGCTCCATCAGGCGATAAGCAATGCCCACCCCATCTTCCCCTTGCTCGATAAATACCTGTGCCTTGGCCATCGTTTTCCCTCCGCTTGTCCGCCGGTGCGGTCGGTTCTAACAGATAGAGGCAACGTTTGAAATACTCAGAGGCTCTATTCCCAAGTTCTTCCCCATTATACGACCTTCAAGCCATTATGTCAATCGCGATTTACATTTACGGCTTGCCCTTTTGCCGTTTTTATGGTACATTATAAATTTGGGGGGAGGAATTACCATTTTATTCGTTCCACTTACCCCCGTGGTATTGGGCAAAGCCCGGTGTTTCCACCGTTCTCGTTAGTTCCAGGTTTTAAATTTAGGAGAGGGCTCAAAATGGCAAGGAGAAAAGAGGTGCCAGAAGGACCGAAAAACTACCTGCGGCGATTGCTGTGCTACTTACAAACCTCGCAGACTGGGGGTCTGGTGCTGCTGGCCGTTATAGTGGGAGCGGCCGCGGGCGTGGGGGCGGTAGTATTTCGGGCGCTGATTGAAGCAGCCCGGAATGGGTTCTTTGAGGGATTGGGCAACGTGCTGCTGTTTTTGGGGCCTTACCGAGTAATTCTCTTTCCGGCTTTGGGAGGGGCAATTGTAGGCCCTCTCATTTACTTCCTGGCCCGGGAGGCCAAAGGGCATGGAGTACCGGAGGTCATGGACGCCGTGGCCTTGCAAGATGGGCGCATTCGCCCGCGGGTAGCAGTGGTTAAGTCGTTGGCCTCCAGCATCTGTATAGGGTCAGGGGGCTCCGCCGGACGAGAAGGGCCCATTGTGCAAATCGGCTCCGCTTTGGGTTCCACCATCGGCCAACTGCTGAAGTTGAATCCGGAACGGGTTCGTCTGCTGGTGGCTTGCGGAGCGGCTGGAGGCATATCTGCCACCTTCAATGCTCCTATTGCCGGAGCGATTTTCGCCCTGGAGGTGATACTCCGTCAGTTTACCACCGACTCCTTTGGGATGGTCGTGCTTTCCTCGGTCACCGCCGCCGTTGTCGCCCGCCGCGCCTTCGGAGACACACCGGCCTTTGCCGTACCTCCCTATTCCCTGGTTAGCGCCTGGGAATTGCCGCTTTATTTCCTGCTTGGAATTATCGCCGCCTTAGTGGGAATTGCGTTTGTGCGCTGCCTTTATGGCTGCGAGGACCTGTGGGACCGGTGGAAGGCCCTGCCAGAGTACCTCAAACCGATTTCCGGGGGAGTAGTAATTGGAATCATCGGAGTTTGGTTCCCCCACATTTTCGGAGTGGGTTACGAGACCATTGAGACCGTTCTCCGCAGCGAGGTCACCTTGGGCCTGGTCGCGCTGCTTATGGTTTTTAAGGTTCTGGCTACTTCGGTGACGATTGGGTCGGGCGGGTCGGGGGGCATATTTGCGCCTTCGCTGTTCATTGGGGCGATGATGGGCAGTGCCTTCGGGCAACTGGTGCATGCCTGCTTCCCTCAGGTGACTGCCGATGCCGGTGCCTATGCCATAGTGGGCATGGGGGCAGTTTTCGCCGCTGCCGCCCATGCGCCCATGGTTTCGGTGCTTATCCTGTTTGAGATGACCAACGACTATGCTATTATCCTCCCCCTGATGACCTCGGTGGTAGTGGCTACTATTCTCTCTCAGCGGCTCCAACGGGAGAACATCTACACCCTAAAATTGTTGCGCCGGGGCATTGATATAACCCTGCGGCGGGACATCAATTTGATGGATACTATCTTGGTGGAAGAGGCCATGACTCGCGACCCGGACACTGTACCGGCTGACCTGCCGGTGAACGCCCTGCGGCAGCGGTTCCAAGAAACCTGGCATCACGGGTTTCCCGTGTTGGATGAGCAGAACCGCCTGGTAGGCGTGGTCACCTTGACGGACCTGGAAAAGGTGGACCGCTCCCAGTCGAACCAACTGACTGCCGGAGACATCTGCACCAAGGAAGTTTTAACTTGCTTCCCGGATGAGACTTTAAACGAGGCTTTGAAACGCTTCGGAGTGAGAGACGTAGGACGCCTGCCGGTCGTGGACCGAGCCGACCCGCGCCGAGTGGTGGGCCTGCTGCGGCGGGGAGACATCGTGAGCACCTATGCCCAGGCCGCTTTACGACACTCTGACCACCTGATGCGCCTCGAGCGGGCGAGAAAAGCAGATATGCCTGACGCAACCTTTGTGGAAATTGAGGTGGCACCAGACTCGGAGTTGGTAGGACGACAGGTGCAGGAATTGTGTTTGCCCCAGGAATGCCTGCTGGTATCCATCCGGCGGGGAGCCCGGACGATTATTCCCCACGGAGACACCGTATTTGAGGCCTATGACCGCATTCTGGCTCTACAGCGCGGCTCCGGCGCGGAAGCACTGCGCCAGGCCGCTGCCCGCCGCCGGCCCCAGGATACAGGCGAAAGCGAGAAATGCTCCGCAGGAAACGTCTAAACCGCACCCCAACCGGCAGAGGTTAAGCAACCCACTTGGACTGCTCAGCCGAAGCGTTGACGCTTAGATGAGGGTTATTGAGAGGCATAGATGTATTCTCCATACTCTACGAAGGACTCTGACATTGCTTTTATCTTCTCCTCCGAGTGACCTACGGCCTGTGGGGCCCCGTACCACTTAGCAATGAACCCACCGTGGAACTTGCCAAAGGCCTCAATCAGTTTTTTCGCATACTGGCGAACGTCTTCCACCGTTCCTTTCACCATGGTCTGTTGAATATCCACCGGGCACCAGAAGCAGAGCCTGCCGCCGAATTTACGCGAAAGTTCCTCTACCCCCATGTTCTCCTGCTGGTCCATCTGAATGACCTGCAAACCTGCCTCAATGAGGTCCTCCAGGAGTTCGGTAATGTGTCCACAACTGTGGAGGAAAGTGAGCATACCGTATTCGCGGGCTACGGTGTAAACCCGGGCATATCGGGGCTTAAAGAACTCGCGGAATAGGTGGGGAGAAATCATAGGACGGTCCTGCAGTCCCCAATCGTCACAGGAGATAATACCATCGGCCCCAATCTCCGCGAACTGCCTGACTGCATCAATGGCTATGTCCGCCAACTTATCAAGAAGTTGCCCTAATTCTTGGGGGTGTTCATAAGGGTCCGTCCAGGCTTCCACGTGTCCCCGGAGGTATTCGAGCCGATGTATCAGGCTGAGGGGCACGCTGGCCAGCACGAATTTCTCCTCCGCGTTGGCTTCTATCATCTGCTTTGCCCGTTCGTACCTTGCCAGCAAGTCATAGTTGGGGAACCGGTAATTCTCCAAGAGGGAATAATCGCTGAGGGGATGGAACTTCACCTGCCCCATAGTCCGGCCCGCCGGGTCCTTCTGCCATATGCATCCCCACTCATCCTCTCCCTCAACCTTAGGGCTCCAATCGGGGTCAGGGTCGGGCCCAACGTGCAGGAAATCACTCCCCCAAGGCGGGGGCAAATCGCGGGGAACCCTGTCCGGGCCCTGGAATAAAACAGCACGTCTCACGCGCTCCTTTCCGGTCATGGTTGATTCCTCCTTTAGGGCCAAACTCTTATGCGCTATCCGCCCTCATCGCCTACTTCTGAGGCCCTTTGAGGGATTGCCCTCGAGGTCGAGCAACCAGCGGGGGCGTTTGATGAACGGGCCGGTGTGAAAAGTTTGCCCGAGGCGACCAAGGCGCTCCAAATGGTCCAGACAACTGCGGATGCAGCCGCGGGCTCCGCAGACCCCGTAACTTCCCCCCACGCCCCACTGTTGCAACCTCGCATGGCCTTCCACAATGTAGCCGGAGGGAAACTTTTCACTCTTGCGCCAGGCACCTGTGGACAGGGGCCAGCAGAGTTTGTAGGCCTCCTCCTCGGCGCACTTTTGCTGCCTTACCTCGAACACAAACCCCGGACACTCCTTGGCCAAAAAGGGCGAAACCCGCTTGTCTAAACCATGATAACTCAGGCAGCACTTGCCCATATCTACGTCTGCCCATTGTATCCTGTATCCTGCAATCTCTACCTCTACTACTTTCCCTTCGCTGAGGTGAGGAATAGCCTGTGCCGGACACTCCTGTACACAAACCATGCAGCGATGGCAAATGCTTCCCGGTTCGACGATGGGGTCTGGCTCTAACGGGGCGTCCGTTATCACCATTCCCAACCGCTGACGGGGGCCGAATTGCTCCGTCAGGAGAACCTTCGACCAACCGATTTCCCCCAATCCCGCTGCCACTGCCGCTATGCGCATTTGCATTTGCACCTCGGGGGCTACCGTACCCTCCCGCAGGGGCTCCCTGGGCGGCTGTGCTTCCGGAACGCCGGGATAGTAAGGCACTGCTTCCCATCCTCGGTCCTCAATAAAGCAGGCGAGTTCGTAAGTGGGCAGGGGCCAGAAGAAAGTGTTGTGCAATCCGTGGTAGCCGAAGTAAGTGTAACTCACCCAGTTAGTCCCCTCCTCAATGCCCCGCAGGGTTCCCCTGGGTATGCGCCTGGCCACCACAATTACCGAGCGGGCCTCGGGAAAGATGTTCGCCGGGTGCATCCGGGGCGGGGCGCCCTTGAAGCGTTCAATGTTCGCTACGCCCACCAGGTCCAAACCCCTTGAGAAGGCAAACTCTTTCAACTCCTCCTTCCTCAGCATCAGTTTTCCTCCTCCGGCACCTGTACCCTCCTACCTGTTTCGTCTACTGCCCACACCGGCCGCTTTCTAAAGGCCTGCTGGAATGCAGTGGTCAACTTGGCAGTGCGTTCGAGATGGTCCAGGCAACTTCGCAGGCAAAGGGCGGCCAACCGGTCAGGTTCGCCCGCAGGGTGATAGGCGTTGGGTCTGGCACCATTGCGGCAATTGCGACACTTGTTAAAGTCAATGGATGCCACTACCATTTGCCGGCCACAAATGTTAATCGCCTTCTCTCCTTCGGTGCTCATGGCTCCCAAAGGGCAGGACTTCACACACTCCAGGCACCGGTCACAAAGCAAACCCTCAAAGAGTGGGTCGGGTTCCAGTTCGGCATCGGTAAGGATGATTTGCAGCCTCTGCCGCGGCCCAAATTGCGGGGTGAGCAGAACGCCGCAGTAACCTATTTCACCCAATCCTGCTCGCACGGCCGCATCTTGCAGGTCAAGCAAAACATTCGGGGCCGGTTGACCCTTCCGCACCGGTACTCCCAACGGCGGTATCTGTGGCGGCAGCGCAGGCAGAGGAACTGCCTCCCAGCCATTATCCTCCAAGAACTCCACTACTTCAAAAGTGGTCAGGGCCACAAACCGGTTGTCCAGCCAGTTGTAGCCGAACAGGTCGTAGGCCTGAAAATGGGTGCCCTCTTCCACGCCTCGCAGGGTGCCCCGAGTGATGCGCCTCCCCAGTACAATGACCGATTTGGCCTCAGGGAAAATGGAACAAGGGTGTTTCTCCGGCTTCAGTTCGGCAAAACGGTCAAGGCTGGCAATGCCCAACAGGTCCGCCCCCCGCTGCCGGGCGAACTTCCTAAGTTCTGCTTGTCCTTTGTCCATTTTTGCTCGCTCCTTAGAAGCCCAATTCGACGCATCCCCCTAACCTGCAGGAAAATATTCTCCTCTGAAAGCCGTTTTCCTTCCTTTTCCCGCGCCACGAGCGTGGGAACCAGTTACGCAGTGGTTGCGTTTGAGTATAGCAAATGAAAGCGGTGTGGTATATTTGTTTTCTCCTGTTCCTGTCCCCCTCTCCCGCGGGGCCGGTGAATCCAGAGAGGGCCCTTCGCAACGGTATTACGGCCTTTGAGGTAGGGTGGTGGAAAACGGCCCTCGCCATTTTGCGGCCGGTGGCGGAATCTCCGACCGTACCTCGGGAGCAGCGGCTGACGGCCCTGCGCTACCTGGGGGCCGCCTACGCCCAAAAGGGCGACGATGCCCTGGCGGTGGAGACCTTCAAAACCCTCCTGCGCCTCTCCCCCGCGCCGGTCTTAGATGCCCACGTTTTTCCCAGGGCTGCGGTGGAACGGTATTTGGAAGCCTACGAGGCCTTGCCCATCCTCACTGATGTGCACCTGCGCCCGGCCCGTTTCCATCCGGTCACTGAAGATACCGCCCTGGTGTTCGCCCTGACCCGCCCAGCGCGGGTGAAATGGCAAATTCGCGCCCCGGACGGAACGGTGCAGTTTGAAACCTCAGCCGCGGCGGAAAGGGGCCTCAACCGCTTGACCTGGGAGGGGTTCTTTGGGGAGCAGTTTCCCCCGGAGGGACGATATGAGTACTTCCTCCGGGCGGAAACGGAAGAGGGAGAGTGGTACGAAGTCACCCTGCCGGTGAAAATAGAACTGTACGCCCCGTTAGGGTTGGAACCCAAACCCCATTTAGACCGCCTCCCCGACAAAAAGCCCCTGCCGACCGAAAAGACCATTGTCCATCAGCGGCCCAATCCCTCCCTCCGGGCGGCTGGACTGTCCATCCTGGGCGTGGGACTGTTCATCGGGGTACTGACGGAGGACGAGGACATTCGCTCTGCCGCCGAGGTTCTAATGTACGCCGGAGCAGGGCTGGCCCTGTACGCCAATTTCGGGGGGAAAAGGGAGCGGGAAACGGTGGAATTGCCGGAGAACGTGGCGTACAACGAACAGTTGCAGACGGAACTGGCGGAAAGGAATCGCCGCATTGACGAAGAAAATGAACGCCGACGACGGCGGGTACGCGTGCAACAGTATTGGGATTAGTCGGGCAATTGGGCAAGGGGGCACCAGGAAGCAGGAAAATCGTGATGTGCCTCACGGCTCTATTTTCAGAGCAGGAGAGGGAACCATGGGATACCAACGAGTAGGGCTGGTTTGGCTGGGAGTTTGCTGGCTGCTGAGTGGTGGGTCATGGGCCGAGGAGCCGCCGACCAGAGTGGCCTTCCTGACCTGGGAAAACGGGAGCGGGGACCCGGCCCGTGAGCATTGGAGCGAAGGTCTGCCCGAACTGTTGGGCAGTACTTTGGAGGGCTTTGCTCCCTTTAGCGTCCTGTCGCGGGAACGGGTGCGAGTGGCCGAAGCAGCCGGGCAGGGGGAGAGCAGGGAAAACAGCGGTTTGACCCCCGAAAGCGCGGCCCAAATTGGCAAATCCCTGGGGGCCGGCTGGGCCGTTTGGGGACGGTTCGCCGGTACTGAGGAGGCCTGGGAAGGGGAGTGGCACCTGGTCGCCTGTTTCACGGGCGAGAGAGCCACGGGCCGGACGGAGACGCCCGTGGAGTTGGCCAGCCTGGTGCGGCAGGTGCATCTGGCCCTGCTAAAGCAGTTGGGCCTTTCCCTTCCGCCCCCGGAGCAGACCCGTCTGGCTCGCCTGATGACCCCTTCCCTGCCGGCTGCCCAGGCTTTCAGCCGCGGCTGGGCCGCCTGGCCCTATCACTCCGTAGCGGCCAAAGACCTGGGAGACCCCGAGGCGGCCGTAGACTACTACCGCCAGGGCCTCACCTACGACCCCCAGTTTGTGCCGCTGCATACCCATTTGGCCGAAGTCCTCTTCGCGCTGGACCAAATTCGGGAGGCCCTAAATGAGTACCGGGCGGCTTTGGAATTGCAGCCAGACTGCGCAACTCACTACGCCCGCCTGGCCGTAGTGGCCTTTAACGGCGGAGAGACAGACAATGCCCTGGTCCTCTTCCGGGCGGCACTGCAGAAGAACCCACGCGACCCGGACATCCACTTCAATTTCGCCAACGCCCTTTACCGCTTGGGCCAGTTGAAAGAGGCCCTGCGGGAGTACCGACGGGCCTTTGCCCTCTACCCCTCCTACGATGCTCCCGACCGGGCCTTCGTCAAAGTCAGCATGGGCAACGCCCTGTACGCCAACGGCAAAGTGGAGCCGGCCCGGAAAGCCTATCGGGAGGCTTTGGCCCTTCAGCCGGACTACGCCCCGGCGCATCACAATTTGGGCGTGGTACTGTTTCAGCAGGGGGAGATGGCCCTGGCTGCGGCGGAGTTTGCCGCGGCCTTGCGGGCCGACCCCAACTACGCTGCCTCCCACTACTGGCTGGGCCTGGTCGAACGGGAACGGAGGCGTTACTATCGAGCCCGGCGGTCTTTCCAGCGGTTCTTAGAACTCCAGCCGGAAGGGGAATGGGCCGACCGGGCCCGGGAACTAATGGCGGAACTGGCACCGGGCCGGGCTACGCCTTCCGCCGGGGAGGAAACCCCTTCTCCGGAGCAGCCACCCCCAGCGGAAGAAGGCCCCTCCACCGAATCCCCCCCAACTTCTGCCCCCGCAGCCGAAGGGAGGGAGAAGTAAAGAGAACTCGGAGGGTTTTCAACCATGTTAGAGGCGGCGACAGCGACCTGGCCGGAAGTGGCGACCTACGTGCAGGAAAATCCCACGGCCATTTGGCCTCTGGGGGCCACGGAACAGCACGGCCCCCACCTGCCCCTGGCCACGGATACCCTGCTGGCCGAGGCCCTGGCCCGCCGAGTGGCCCGGGAAGTCGGCGGCTTGCTGCTGCCACCACTGCCCCTAAGTTACTCTTGGGTTTGGCGAGATATTCCGGGCACGCTTACCCTGAGGGTGGAGACCTTTCTGGCTGTGGTGAAGGATGTGGTCCGCAGCCTTCAGCGCACTGGCATTCGCGCCGCCCTGCTGGTGAACGGTCACGCAGCCAACCAGCAGCCCCTCAAGTACGCCCTGCGGGAGTTGGCCGATGAACTTACCCTGCCCATCCTTTACGTGTTCTACCCCGGCCTCGAGGAGGTTACCCGCGATACAACCCTTTCCCCTCGCTGGCAACCCCACACCTTCCATGCCTGCGAAATTGAAACCTCGCTGTTCTTAGCCGTATGTCCTGCCCTGTGTCGGCCGGAGCGGGCTGTGCGGGAATATCCGCCCGTGCCGCCGCATTTTGAAAGGTCGGCGCTGTCCATGGGCCACTTGAGCCAGTCGGGTGTGTTTGGCGATGCCACAGTCGCCGACGCCGAACGCGGGCAAGCCTGGTGGGAGGCAGTGGTGCAGGAGACCGTGCACCTGTGGCGGGAGTTCCTGGCCCAGCACGATTTGCCCTAATTGAGCCCTATTCCTCCCCGCGGGAGGAGAGGTGAAGAGGTTGTGTGGGTATGAGATGAGGGGTGAGATGCCAGCGATGGGGGGCTGAACATTTACGAGGGGTTAAAGCATCTGCCCCACCGCCTCGACCGCCTCCCTCGGCGATACCTCCAACACCGTTCCCTCCCGGCGGGAGCGTACTTCTACTATCCCCTTCTGCTCCAGTTTCCGCCCCACTACTACCTGCACCGGCAGGCCGATTAAATCCGCATCGTTGAACTTGACGCCAGGCCGCTGGGGGCGGTCGTCCAGAAGTGGCTCCCAACCCTGGGCGGTCAACTCCTGGTAGAGGTGTTCGGCAGCCTCCACCTGTACCGGATTCCTTTCGTCCAACAGCAGCAAATGCACGGCAAAAGGGGCCACCGCCGGGGGCCAGACCAGTCCCCTTTCGTCGTGGTGGATTTCGGCCACCGCGGCCAGCAGGCAACTGAGGTGGAGACGGTAGCAGCCCAGAAAGGCCGGGTGTTCCCGTCCCCCTTCGTCGGTGAAAGTGGCCCCCAAGGCCTCGCTGTAACCAGGACCCAGTTGGCGTACCTGTCCGATTTCAAAACCCCGCTTCTGGCGCAGCGTTCCCGGACAGCGGGGGCATCCATCGCCGTCCGTGGCGAAGCGCAGGGGCACAACCCGGTCAAGGGTGAAGTCCCGCCCTACGTTGGCGTTGACAAAATGGGCCTCGGGCGCATTGGCTCCCACTACGAAGTTGCTCAGGGCCGCCACCTCGGGGTCGGCCAGCAAGGGCACTTTCAAACCCACCGGCCCGGCGAAACCCACCGGCGCACTCGTCACCCGCTCCACCGTGTCCGCATCGGCCATCTCCAAAGTTCGGCATCCCAGGGCCGCCTGTAACTTGGTTTCGTTCAACTCCCGGTCGCCCCGGACCAAGGCCGCCACCACTTCCCCGTCCGCCAGGTACAGCAGCGTTTTTACCAACCGTTCTGGCCCCACTCCCAGCAGGGCGGTGACCTCGGCCACCGTGGTTGCGGCTGGGGTGTTCACTTTGGCGAGGGGCTGCGGCTCCTCCGAGGAAAGGGCCGCTGAGGGACGGGCCTCAGCCCACTCCTGCGTAGCCGCATAGGTGCAGGCCTCACAGCGCAGGAAAACTTCCCTCCCGGCCTCGCCGCACACCAGAAGTTTACGCGCTCCCATGGCCGCCTCGGCAAAGAAGAGGGACAACCCACAACGGGCAGCAATCTGCTGGTAGACCTTTCTTATCCGCTGGCAACTGACCTCCAGTCCCGCCCTGTCGCGGTCGAAACTGTAGGCATCGGTGAGGATGAACTCCCGCGAGCGGAGGAGTCCCCCCCAGGGGTGAGGGTCGTCGCAGAACCCCGTCCGTACTTGGTAGAGCAAAAGGGGCAGTTGTTTGTAGGAGCGCAGTTCGCGGGCTAAGAGGGCAGTAACGACTCCTTCCTGAGCGGGGCCGAGGGTGAAAGTTACCTGTCGGCGGTCGCGGAGTTGGAAGGCCGGCTCGCCCGGCTCCTGCCCGCGTTCGGTGGTCTGCCCCCACTCCTCCGGCTGCAGGGTCGGTAGGAGCACTTCCTGCCCGCCGGCCGCCTCCATTTCCTTCCGGACTAGGCACTCCAAACGGCGCAGCGCCCGTCGGCCCAGGGGAAGGTAGGCGTACATCCCCGCCGCCACGGGCCGGATGAATCCCGCCCGCACTAAGAGTTGATGGCTGGCCAACTCTGCTTCAGCGGGCGGCTGACGCAGGGTAGGAAGAAACAATTGCCTGGCTCGCATGATTGAATCCGGCTTTATCCCTTTATCCCAGTCAACGTGACCCCTTCGATGAAGTGCCGCTGGGTGAAGAAGAAGACCACGATAACGGGCAGGGTGACCAGGGTGGAGGCTGCCATGAGCAGACTCCATTCGCTGCCGTGGGCCGTTTGGAACAGTTGCAGCGCGTAGGCCAAGTTCATCTTCTCCGGCGCACTGATGTAAATCAGGGGCCCCATGAAGTCGTTCCAAGAGGCCATGAATTGCATGATGATGATGGCCGCGAGGGCTGGTTTAATGAGGGGCAGCATGATGCGCCAATAAATGCCGAAGAAACTGCAACCGTCAATTTTGGCCGCCTCCTCCAAATCGCGCGGAATGGTCAGGAAGAACTGTCGCAGCAGGAAGATGTAAAACGGCCCTCCACCCAAGAAGGCTCCCACCCATAGAGGCCGCAGGGTGTCCACCCAACCCAGATGTTTGTAAATGAGGAACACGGGTATCATGGTTACCGCTGCCGGAAGCATCATCGTGCTCAGCAGCAGCACAAACAGCACCTCTCGCCCCGGCCAGCGCAAGCGGGCGAAGGAGTAGGCCACCAGCGAACTGGTGAACACGACACCGATGACGTTCATGAGCGTAATGTAGAGCGTGTTCAGCAGGAAGGTCAGGCCGTAGTGCGTGCCCTCGGGCAGGAACCGGAGCGCGTCGGGGTAGTTCTTCCACTGGAAGGGGCGGGGAATCCACTGCGGCGGAAAGACGAAAATTTGCTCATCCGGCTTGAGAGAGGTGGACACCAACCAGACAAAGGGCAGGATGAAAATGAGTGCGCCGGTGAGCAGGGCTTCGTGCAGGAGCACCTGCCGCCACAGTTCCCGCCGGGCCTTGCGTTCCCGCCAGGTATCGAACCGGCGGGGGATGTACCAATAGTACCAGGCGGCCCAGAGGCCCAGCACCAAAAAGGCAGGTATCCAGCCCAGCCACACCGCACTGGCCGCCAAGGGCACCAAGCCGAACAGCAGGTAGCCCCGCCAGGCGGGCAGAACCCAGGCCGGACGGGAGCGCCGGGGCCAACTGTCCAAGAGCATGACCAGCCAGAAGGCCCCCGTTAAGTAGCCCAAAAGGGCCGTAATTAGCCAGAGTGGAAATTGCATGGTTTACCTTTGGTGGGAAGTTTTGAGGTTAGCATCTCATAAGAGCCCTACTCACCCTCATAATGTACCCAGCGGGGGGCGAACTTCAACTGAACCAGGGTGAGGACCAGGATAATCACAAATAGGAACCAGGCCATCGCCGAGGCATAGCCCATTTTGAAATACTGGAAGGCGTTTTGGAACAGGTAAAGCACCGGCACCAAAGTGCTGTCCACGGGCCCGCCTCCGGTCATGATGTACACGTCCACAAACCGCTGCAAACTGCCGATGGTGCCCATGATGAGGTTGAAGAAGATGTAAGGGGTGAGCATGGGAATGGTCACGTGCCAGAACTTATGCCAGGCAGTAGCCCCGTCCAAATCGGCCGCCTCGTAGAGGTGTTGCGGAATGCCCTGCAAACCCGCCAGCCAAATTATCATCCCTCCGCCTGCCCCCCACAGGCCCATGAGAATCAGCGAGGGCTTGGACCAGTGCTCGCTGGCCAGCCACTTGGGAGCCTCCCAGCCAAACCAGGCCCCCAAGGTCTGGCGGAAAAGGGAGTTGACCAGCCCAAACTCCGGGTTCAAAATCCACACCCACAGGATGGCATTGGCCACCGCAGGCACAATGGAGGGCAGGTAGTAAATGGTGCGATACCAGGACATTCCCCGGACTTTGGCGTTGAGCAGCAGGGCCAGGCCCAAACCCACCGCCATGCCCAGGGGAATGCCCAATACGGACAGGTAAGCCACGTTCCACACCGTCTTCCACACCAGCGGGTCCCGGCCCAGTTCGCGGTAATTGTGCCAGCCCACATAGCGCGCCGGGTGAAGCACATCGTAGTCGCAGAAACTGAAAATAATGGAGGCAATGATGGGCCCAGCCGTGAAAATCAGAAAGCCCAAAATCCAAGGCGAGGCAAATAGCCAGCCGGCAAAGGCCTCCCCCCGCATCAACTTCCCCACCGGCCCAGCCCGCTTCAAGGCCCGAACCCCCAGGAGAAGCAGCAGAACCACCCCACTGCCCACCAGGGCCAGCGGAATCCGCCAGTTCAGCAAGGGGAATTTCTCCCGCTGGAAAACTTTTTCCAGTTCCTTTTGGACCTTCTCCCGACCCTCCCGCAGGGCTTCTTGGGGCGATTTCTGGTGGTGAATGGCCAACTCGAAGGCCCGCACGTGCTCGTCCCAGAGCCGCTGGCCAACGAAAGTCACCGGGCGGAACTTGCTGACCGGCATAAGGTCCAGGAAAGTGCGCAGGGCCCGGCGCAGTTTGGGCTCCTGGGGGGCGAAGCGGCGGAAGATTTCCTCGTCCACTTTGACATTGGCTGTCATATTGGGCACGTAGGGCCGGCCCAGGCTGAAATTGTACGCCTGCTGGGCCCGGTTGAGCACCAGCCAGCCCTCCAACGAGGTCATCCACTTGATGAACCGCCAGGCTTCCTCCACGTGCCGGGCACCCCGGGGGATGGCCAGAGAAAAGCCGCCTGACCAGGTGATAAACGGCGGTTCTCCCTTGAACCGTCCCTCCCCCCGCCGCCGGGCAGCGGGCACCGGCGCCGGAGCCACCCCGAAGTCCAGGTCCGGCGCGTAGCGGGCAATGCCGTTGAGCACCCAGTTGCCGTCAATCTTCATGGCCACTTTGCCGGTGTAGAAGGGGTCTAAGGCCTCCGTCTGAAAGGTGGACTGGAACGCGCCGATGGCCTCGGCCCCCTTGAGGGCGTCGTAAATGCTAACCATGTACTCCAAAGCGCCGACAGTGTAGGGGTTGTCCAGGGTGCAGGTGCGCCCATCGGGGGACATAAACTCACCTCCGTTCTGCCAGGAGTAGAGGTAGAGCCAACTGTTGCCAAAATTGGGAATGAAACCGATGCGGGCGAAACTCCCATCGGGGTTGTACTCGGTCAGTTTGAGGGCGTAGTCGTAGAGTTCCTCCCAGGTTTGGGGCGGACGTTCGGGGTCCAGGCCGGCCTCGCGGAACAGGCTTTTGTTCCAGTACAGGGCCCGGCAGTCAGTACCGTAAGGGATGGCGTAAACGTGGCCCTGATAGCAGGCCTCCTGCCAGCAGGCCGGGTAGAAATCCTCCGGGCGAATCCCGTCCCGCTCAATGAGGGCGTCCAGGGGCATGAAGGCATCGCGACTGGCCCAGTCGCCGATGGTGAAACGGTCCTGGTCAATCACATCCGGCGGCACGTGGCCGGCGATGGAGGTCATCAACTTTTGGGGGTTCATACCCCCCGCGCCCATGCTGAGGAGCACCACATCAATGTCCGGGTTCCGCCGCTCGAACTCCCGCACCGCCGCGTCCAGTCCTTTGGTCTCTTCTCCCAGCACCATCCCCCAGACCACCAATTTCGTTTTGGCCGCCACGGGGGAGAGGGCCAGGGCCAATCCTATGCCCAATCCCCAGCACCAAATCCACCGGGCTTTCACTTCCCTTGGCCTCCTCACCGGGCAGTTGTCGGCCGCTGGCTCGTAATTAGCCACCACGCAGAACGAAGTGTCCTACGAGGAAAGCAAAACGATACCTCGCTACCTGGTTTACTGCTCATCCACCAACTTCATTCCTCCACCCGGATGGCTCGCCCCCTCCGGGCGGATTCGTAAGCGGCAAGCACCACCCGTAGGTTCCACCATCCGTCCTCGCCAGGAACGGCCGGCGGACGGTCGCTCAGAATGGCATCGCTGACATCCTCGATTTCCGCCTGGTAGATGTTGACCACCTCGGGGGGCTTGATTTCGACCTCCTCAACCTCCGCGCGCACCTGAGCGGCCTCGTAGCCTCTCTCCTCGGCGGGCAGACAGGCGACCAGGGTCCCCGTGGACATTTGCCCAATCGTGCCTCGCCCGTTCACCCGGCCCTGGGAGCCGTACAGTTCCAACATGTTTACCGAAGCCTCGTCGGGCACGTTGAAGTGCACGTCCACGAAGCCCGTGGCGCCGCTGGCGAAGCGCAGCAGGACGATGGCCGTATCCTCGACGGGGTAGTCTTGGACGATGTTGGCAGTGAAAGCCGTGACCTGGGTGGTCCGGCCCAGGTACATCTCCAGCAGGTCAATGCAGTGAGTACCCAGGTCCAGGAGTGCCCCTCCACCGCCCTGCTCAGGCACCTGCCGCCAAGCCCCTTCCAGGGGGGGATACCAGCAGGTCAA
>DTZQ01000092.1 GCA_012961305.1 Armatimonadota bacterium
CTGAGTTTAATGGCGGTTACCACACCCTGCAGGTCGTCGCGGATGAGGGTCAAATCCGAGGCCTCCAAGGCCACGTCGGTGCCCGTGCCCAGGGCGATGCCCACATCTGCCTGGGCCAGAGCAGGGGCATCGTTCAAGCCGTCGCCGACCATGCCCACCACCTCTCCCTCCCCCTGCAACTGCTGCACCATGCGGGCTTTGTCCGGGGGCAGCACTTCGGCCAAGGCGCGGTCAATGCCCACCTGCGCGGCGATGGCCTGGGCCGTCAGTTCCCTGTCCCCGGTGAGCAGGGCGATTTTCAGGCCCATTTGCCGCAACTGGGCCAGGGCCTCTGCTGCTTGGGGCTTGAGGGTGTCGGCCACCCCAATTAGCCCTGCTATTTCGCCGTCCACGGCAACGTACATGGGTGTCTTCCCCGCCTGGGCCAGGGCCTGGGCCGACCCGGCCCACGGGCCCAGTTCTATCCCCGCCCGGGTCATCAGTTTCTCGTTGCCAATGAGCACTTCCCGGCCGTCCACTCGGGCCTGCACTCCCAGGCCGGGGTGGGCCTGGAACTCCTCCGGTTCGACCAAGGCCAATTTCCGCTCCCGGGCCGCACGCACCAGGGCTTCGCCCAAAGGATGTTCCGAGCCCCATTCGGCCGAGGCTGCCAGCCGGAGCAAATCTTCCCTCCAGGTTCCCTGGCCGCTGGTTCCCTTGGTGACTACCTCGGTCACTTCCGGTTCGCCTTTGGTCAGAGTGCCGGTTTTGTCGAAGACTATGGTGGTGAGCCGGTGGGCGGTTTCCAGGGCCTCTCCGCTTTTCACCAAGATACCCAATTCGGCTCCCCGTCCCGTACCCACCATGATGGCCGTAGGAGTGGCCAGTCCCAAGGCGCAGGGACAGGCGATGATGAGCACGGCCACAAAGTTCAACAGGGCAAACTTCCAGGCTGGGGGAGGGCCGAAAAGGGTCCACACTCCGAAGGTCAGCACGGCCAGGGCGATGACCACCGGCACGAACACCCCGGCCACTCTGTCTGCCAGGCGTTGGATGGGGGCTTTGGAACTCTGGGCCTCCTCCACCAGCCGGACGATTTGGGCCAGCACCGTGTCGCGCCCTACGGCCGTGGCCCGGGCCTTGAAGGAGCCAGTACGGTTCAGGGTGGCTCCTACCACCTGGTCGCCGGGCCCCTTTTCCACGGGCAAACTCTCGCCGGTGAGCATGGATTCGTCCACGGCGGAGTGTCCTTCTTCCACCGTTCCGTCCACCGGGATTTTCTCCCCCGGCCGCACCACGAAAAGGTCGCCCACCTGCACCTGCTCCACCGGCAGTTCCACCTCTTCTCCGTCGCGCAACACTCGCGCGGTGGGGGGCTGCAGGGCCATCAATTTGCGAATGGCCTCTGAGGCGCGCCCTTTGGCTCGGGCTTCCAGCCAGCGGCCCAGCAGGATGAGGGTGATGATGACCGCAGCGGTGTCGTAGTACACCTCCGGCTCCCGCCCGCCGGAGCGGAAAAAGTCGGGGAGGAAAGTGGCCAGCACGCTGTAGAAGTAGGCGGCAGAGGTGCCCACAGCAATCAGCGTGTTCATGTCCGCCGCTCCCTGCTTGAGCAGGGCCCAGGCCTCGCGATAGAAGGCGGCCCCTCCCCAGAACTGCACGGGCGTGGTCAGCAGGAACAGCAGGAAATACATCGCCGGTCGGGGCACGCGGTTGAGGCCGGGCACCAGGGCTCGAAAACTGCCCAGGAGGATGAGGCCGGTCAGGAGGGCACAGAAAAGGAATTTGCGCTGCAGCGCGCGCAGTTCTTGCTCCCGGGCTTCCTGCTCTCGGTCCGGGGCTTCCTCGGCTGCGGCCAGAGGCTGATAGCCTGCTTGGCGGATGGCCTGGTGCAAATCGGCTGGGTGCACAGCCCCCGGAAAATACTCGACCGTGGCCCGCTCAGCCGCCAGGTTTACCTGGGCAGCGACCACTCCGGGCAGTTTCCCGAGTGCGCCTTCAACTTTGGCTACACAGGAGGCACAGGACATTCCCCCAATGGGAATGGTGAGGCGTTCGGCAAGGGCCTGATAGCCCAGGGCCTCCACCGCTCGCACCAAATCGGCTGGTGGGGTAACCTGCGGGTCGTACACCACCGTGGCCCGTTCGGTGCCGAAGTTCACCTGCGCTTCCTCCACTCCAGGCAGTTGCCTCAGAGCCCTTTCGATGCGCTGAGCACAGCCGGCGCAGTGCATACCTTGCAGGGGAAACTCTATTTTGCTCATGATAGGTTGCTCCTCTAATAAACCAGACTCCGCAACAACTGCCGCGTTCCCCAATGGTAAGCAGTCAGCCATCGGCAAATAACCGGCCTGCGGGCTGATTGCTGACGGCTACCATCGGATTTCTCTGCCCCCGTAGGACAATCCGGCAAGGGCATTCCACCCGAAAGAGCCCAGAAAAAAGGCCGCTATCACGCTCCACCACCGGGAACAGGGGAGGGCAAACAACCCTCAGCAGCCGCCGGTTTTAGGTCTGTGGGTAGAGTTTTGCCACCAGCCGATGAACGGCTTCAATGACCTTGCGTTCCTCTGCATCTAATTGCGCGAACAAACACTGCTCTCGCAGGTCGAAGGAGCGACGGGGCTTGCCCTCGGGGCGGTCTTTCTGGTCGCCGTTGTGGAAACACCAACCGGCTGCCTTCCCAGCAAGGGCCTGTCGCAGGTCGGTGAGGAAGGCGGCGGCGGGCGGTTCCCATCGCCGGGGGCGGAAACCTCGTCGAAATGGCTCCTGATAATGCAACGGCACCACGCGTCCGATTTCCTTCATCCACGCTAAATACTGGCGCGACTTGGCTTCGGTTTGCTGAGGGGATTGAGGGTTGCGCGGGCGATGCGGGGCGATAAAGTCCACCTGTACCCGCAGCAGGTAATCGCGCAGTTCTTCGCGGCTGATGTCACCCGCATGGGAGGCGGTGACCAGTCGTTGAGGGTCCAACTGCTTCACCAGGTCACGGAGTTGCTTCAGTTGGGAGAAACTCACGAAGCGTGGGTCGCGGATGTTCCGTTCATTCGCCAAATCCAGATACCAGTTGCGATAGGGCTGCAGGTGGGTAACCAACACCTCAATCGCCCGGCGGTGCGCGGCGAGGGATTGCAGGCGTCCGGGACCGGTGATGCTGTTGCCGCGCGAAAGCGTCACGTCCACCACCATCCCGCGGCGGTTGCACTCGGCCACCAGCCATTGCAGGCGGCTCAGGAATGGTTCCCGGGGACGGCCCTCTCCGTCCACCGCGGACACGTCGTTCCCAAAGGCCGCCCAGGTCGCCCACACCCGAATCCAATTGAAGCCGTAACGCTGCAGGTCTTCCAAATCGCGTTGGATGAACTCCTTCGACGCTCCCAGCGCCCCGTAGTAACTGATACCTAACAAAAACGTGGGCTTCCCGTTCAGGGCGAATCGGGGGCCTTCGGTTCCCAACTCCGTCGCTACTATCGTCGGGCCTGCCAGGCAAAGCAGGGTAGCCATCAGGCTCCAGTGCCACATATCTTGGGACCTCCTTTGTGGTTTTGGGGCTAACGGCGCAATTTCTACTTCTATTCTTGGGGGACCGACAGGGCGAACTTTCCCCCACCGAAATTCACCAGGCGACCGGGGACCCTTTCATCCACATGGGCGGCCACCACTCGGCCCAAGAAAATAGTGTGGTCTCCTGCTTCCAACTCGCCAGTTAGAGTGCATTCCAGGTTCACCACACAACCCGCCAGTAGCGGGGGTTTCACCTTGGTCGCCGCTACAGGGGTTAAACCGGATTCCTTGAACTTATCAACCTCCCGGCCGGAGCAGGAGCCGGTGTAGGTTATCGCTTCTTCCAGGCCGGGACCGGGAAAGGCGATTACGAATTCCCGCTGTACGCGAATGAGTTGATGGGTGTAGCGGGTATGCCCCACAGAAACAGCGAACAGTGGGGGTTGATGGGAAGCAACCATGGCCCAACCTGCAGGCATGACATTGGCCTTTCCCGCTTCATCAATGGTGGTAATTAACACTACCCATTCCGGGTACTTCCTCCTCATTGCTTCAGAAAAAGGTACTTCTTTCATGGGACCTTTCCCTCCTTTAGACCAGCATCTGGAATGCACAAGCCCTGCTTGCGCCCCGAAGCATGGCTTGGGTACTCCAAACTGGCCCTGCGGTTGACTGCCTCTGGCAATTGAGTTATATTATACCATGACTGGGGAATAGGTGTCAAACGCCGATAGGATGGCGAGGGTGGAGGTAAAGAGGATTGCGAAATTTTCGGCCCTGGCTAATTTTACTGCGGCAAGCCTTGGAGCAGCGAGGCGTTTCTATACCTCAATTCAAGGGGATGCTGCTGGCCCTAATGGCCTGCGCCTGCTTTTCTCTGAACTTCGTTACGGCCAAGTATGCTCTGCGGGCCTACAACCCCTACACTTTCTGTACCCTGTGGTTCGGCTGCGGGGCAGTTTACGGATTTCTCTACCTGGCCGCGACGCACCGGGTTGCCTTGGGCCGACAACTGCGGTTGGCCTGGAAGCCCTTGGCGCTCATGGGACTGACCTACACTGCCGGTGCACTGGCGGGATTCTCCGGTTTGCGGCTGGTGGACCCCACGGTCGCCGCGTTCATTAACCGCAGCCAGTCTGCCCACTTGGTACTGTTGGGTTGGCTGTTTCTGGGGGAACGGATGAACCGGCGTGAGGGCTGGGGACTGGCCATAGCCCTGTCAGGTCTGGCGATTACCAGTTACGCCCACGGACGAGCAGAGTGGATAGGAGTGGCGCTGCTGCTGTTCCATGCCTTGGCCTATGCGGTGACTGTGCTAATCGCCAAACGGCTTACGGGGAGGATTGACCCGGCGGTGATGACCGCTCTCCGTTCTCTGTACGTGAGTTTGGGTTTAGGGATAGTAGCCCTGAGCACCGGCCAATTTATATTGGGGGTTCCCCGGTCTTATACATGGGTATTGGTAAGCGGGGCGTTTTTCGGGCCCTTCCTGGGCCACATTTTCCTTTACCGCTCCCTGCGCTCGCTTACCCTGAGTCAATCGGGAGTATGTCTGGCCTTTCAACCGCTATTTGTGGCCCTGCTGGCTCTCGTTTTCCTCCACACCTGGCCTTCCTTGCGCCAGTTCATAGGCGGACTGCTGCTTTTAGGGGGCGTTTGGCTTTTGGTCACAGCTCGAGAACTGGGCTCCTCGCCCGAGGGGGAAGCAAAACTCTCCTGATAAGGGGAAAATTACCTTGTTCAACCCGGCACCGCACAGCGCTCTGCCCGCTCTATCACTGCCTTTACGTCTATTCCCGTTTTGAAAAACAGTACCTCCCCTGGCACATCCGCAAAATCCTCCTCCGAGCAGTTCAGATGTTCCGACACCGCGACAATCATATCTGCCCGTCCTGCCCGGCGGAGTTTGTCCAACTTCCGCCGCAGATACTCGGGCGTCCAGAAGCCTACAATTTCCATCAGTGCGCGCCGCCCGTCCGCGTGCACCACCGCAAAGTCAGGAATCATCACTGTGTCTTTCAAGTTGATGATGGCCGTCTCCCGCTCCAGCCGCCAACCGCCGGTTTTCTGCCGGGCGAACTTGCGGAAAAATACCCGTTCTACCTCGCTGTCAAACTCCTGCGCGTCCCGATAGTGGGATTTGAGGCCGTCCTTGTCGGCCAAAATGAAATAGTAGGGCATCCCCCGCAGGTAAATCTCCGCTCGCATAATCCACCGGTCACACAGCAGCAGCGCGGGCAGAAACAAGGCCATCTGCACCCCGTACTTCTGCGAGAGTCGGAAAATGGAGGCTGGCCCATCAAGCAGGATGTAGTAGCCGTCTTTGTGGTTGCCGGTAACGGTATGCATCAATTGGAAGAATTTGACGAACTGGAACACTTTGCGGTATTTGGTCGGCAGGTTGCGGGAAATCCAAATTTCCAAGCGGGTGGCCCGGTAGAGCATGGCCTGAGCCAGAGCCACATTGTAGCGGTCCAAGAGCCACTTCGGGGTGGGCGGGTCGAAGGAGTGGAGTATTCGGTTTTCCTCCAGGTCTGCGTACATGGCGGCGCGAAGGTGTTCCTCGGAAACCTGGTACTCGGCGGCCACCTCGCGGATGACCTCCGCTGGGGTATGGGAATGCATCCGGTCGGGAGTGGTGACCAGGGGATAACGTTGCGCCGCACGGGCAAACAGACGGGCCCTAAGTTCTGCCGGTTCCAACTCCGTGGCCAGGGCGAACTCACTGCGTTCTTCCAGCAGTTTCGCCAGGCCGCGGGTGACTTTGTAATTGGGACTGTCTGCCTCATAACGGCTCCGGGCCTCACCCAGTTCGCCCCACCGCCGACCCACATGGGAGGCAAAGAGGTCAATAAGTTCTTGGGCCACCCGAAGGGTGTTTTCCGTATGGCGCAGATATTTGGGCCGAATGCGATTCCCCCGCAGGCTGAACCGCAACAAGTTACCGGGCAACATGGCTCCTTGCTCCCTTTAGTTTTATTCTCCCTACCTGCCGTTTGTCCTTCTTTTCCGGCCAGTGGCCGCGGGCTTTAGGCCCGCCGGAACGCGTTTCGAAATCTTCAATAACCAGAAGAATCACCCCCTTGACCGTCTAAAACTTGACCGCTAAGCGCAGATGTGCTATACTGCGGATGATGAACGTCGCGGAGTTCTTGTCTTCCCTGCAAACCCAGGAGACCTATCGGGGCCAAATTGCCCACGTGGAGCATATCCCGGCCCGGGAGGCGGAATACGCGGACCTGGCGGAACCTCTGCCGCCGCGCCTGCGGGAGGCTCTGGCGGCACAGGGCATCACCCGCCTCTATACCCACCAGGTGGCGGCCATCGAAGCGGTCCGGGCGGGACAGGATGTGGTGGTGGTCACCGGCCCGGCCAGCGGCAAAACCCTGTGCTACAACGTGCCCGTGTTGGAGGCCCTCCTCACCGACCGCCGCCAGCGGGCCTTGTACCTCTTCCCCCTCAAGGCCCTGGCCCAGGACCAGGCACGTAAAATCGCCGCTCTGGATTTGTTTCCCGAAGTC
>DTZQ01000093.1 GCA_012961305.1 Armatimonadota bacterium
CGACGGGCAGGTGGTCACGGCTGGCGGGCACGAGCGGGGAGCGGCGAACGGGGTGCCGGTGGTGATTGCCCATCGCCAGGGACGCGGCCTGGCGGTGTTGCTCAACTTCTCCCTGGCCGACTACGCGCACGCCCGCCAGTCGGGCGACCCCGTACCGTTCCAAAAGTTGCTTAGGGCCCTGCTCTTCGCGGCTGGAGTGACGCCGCAGGCGCAAGTGGTGGCCGATGGAGGCAATGCACTGCCCCGGTGTCGTTTCGTCCGTTTCCGGCGGGGGAAGGCCATAATCCTGGGCTTATTCCCCTACTTCTCCACGGCTGACGCGCCTCCGGTGGCTGCTCATCTGCGCCTCCAACGGCCAGGGTGGATTTACGACCTTCGGGCCCGGCGCAGCCTGGGGCGCAAGACCTCCGTGCCGATTCGCCTGCGGCCCGGCCAGGCGAACCTCTACGCCCTGTTGCCGTATCGGGTGGAGGGCGTTCGCTTAGGCGTGCCTTCCCAGGTGCCGGCTGGCAGTCGGCCAACTGTTGCCTTTGCCCTGACCACGCCGCCCAAGGTGGAAGTTGAGGGGCATGTGCTGCGGCTGAAAGTCTTCGGTCCGGACGGTCAGGAACGCAAGTTCTACGCGCAGACGCTGTACCCGACGGGCTCGCGGGGGGAGACGGCGATACCTTTTGCCTGCAACGACATGCCCGGCCGGTGGACGGTTCGCCTGCGCGATGTGCTCACCGGTTGGGAGACCAGCAGGGAATTACAAGTAGTGCCTCAAACCGCCGGGCAGTGAGGCCGTTTGAACTGTCCCTGTAGTACACCTTTTAACTCGACAAGGTTAACTCTATTGGACTTTGGACAAAAGGGTCCCTATCCTCGACGTGAGTCGAGGTTGAAGTTGCACCTTGACACTGGACAAATCGAGCCACTAAGAGGTAATCAGGCCCTCGACCAGGCCTTTCTTACCACTGGAGCGTTTGGCAGCGGAAAGACAATTAGTGGCCTACCGACACCAAGGGTTCTGGCAATGTATGGATACATTGCGTGATGTGCATCTTTTGGAAAATATGTGGCAAAAGGGTCAGGTACCATGGAAAGTGTGGAGTTAATGAGGCTCTTCGTCAGTCTTTGTGGAGGAAGGGAAGATGTAGGGCTTACTAACCTCTCCAGCCCCAAGATATTGTACTCTATCACAACATTGGGCGAAGAACCAATTTTTTTCAGAAAGGTCTGGACGGTTCCGAAAAAAGGTGATATAATATGGGGAGGTTCCGGACTGGAGGGTTCCAAAAAAAGGTGACACCAGCACAGGGTCGGTATCCCAAAGCCTGTTTCCGATAAAGTCTATTGCTCTTGCAGAGACATCGCCAAAGATTGAATGGGGGAAAGAGTGGTGATAGGCCAGACGCAAGCCAAGTTTGCCTTGGGCGCGCTAATCACCCTGTTGTGCCTCCTCGAAGTAATAGGTCACGCCAGGGCAGAGGATACTGAAGCAAAGAAGGCAGTTGGTGTGTTCTCAGTGTACGGCTGTAGTGGGCGAGCGAATGAGGCCGCAGGTATTGGCGTGGAGTACGATGTCGGGCGTATTGTGATTGACATCGCCTTTTTAGAGCGCGAGGACAATACTGAGGTGAGCGCCCTGGAGTTCGGTTGGCGTCTGGGCGCCACCGAGAAGTCCCTCCTCGGTGGTGTTGTTGTTGGTGCAGGATACTATGATTCGGGGAGTGCCCAAGTGGAGGGCAAATTGAGCGCGTGGGCAGGCTATGGCTGGTTCTTCCCTCGACGACGCCTCCATTACCGGCTGCAATTCCGATACGTTTTCAATGGACCCCTACAAGGACTACTAGTCACGCTTGGGATGGCCTATGGGCAGTAATGCCAAGGTAGGGTTTACAAATGCTAATCCCATCGTTCGCTCATTTCTTGCAACGTAACTACTTAGCCGCTTTGGCTGCTATATATTAGACACCATAAACAGGCTAAGGTATTCTCACCCACCTAAAAATTATAACACCAACTCCCCTTCCCGTACGCGGCGAGGGGGCCCTTTAGAGAAATGGGGGGAGTGCGAGGGGGGCTATAAACCTCCCCGATTTATCGGGGAGATACATGGACCCCCCTCACATCCCTCCA
>DTZQ01000094.1 GCA_012961305.1 Armatimonadota bacterium
GCTTGATTTTGGTAACCGGCCCTACGGGAAGTGGAAAATCTACTACCTTGGCGGCGATGATTAACCAAATCAACAATGAGCAGAGCAAGCACATCATTACCATCGAAGACCCCATTGAATACCTACATCGGCACAAGATGAGCATTATCAACCAGCGGGAGTTGGGCAATGACACGAAATCCTTCGCGGGCGCTCTGCGTTCGGCCCTGCGCGAGGACCCGGACGTGATTTTGGTGGGGGAGATGCGCGACTTGGAGACTACCGCCTTGGCCATTACGGCGGCGGAAACAGGACACTTAGTGCTGGCTACCCTGCACACCAACAATGCCGCTGAAAGTGTGGACCGGATGGTGGACCAGTTCCCCGCGGCCCAGCAGGAACAAATTCGCGTCCAGTTGGCCAACAACTTGCAGGCGGTGATTTCCCAGCAGTTGATTCCCCGCAATGGCATGCCCGGCCGGGTGGCGGCGGTGGAAGTGATGATTTGTACTTCCGCCATTCGCAACCTCATCCGGGAGGCCAAGGCTCATCAAATCACCACGGTTATTCAGACCAGCAGTAACGTGGGAATGCAAACCATGGACCAGGCCCTCCGGGATTTGTATCATCGGGGTCTGATTTCCTATGAAGAAGCCATGAGCCGGGCCATGAACCCAGAGGAGTTGAAGAAGATGATGTTCACCCGCGGGGAACCAGGCCGCCCTGGGGTCCCTACAGGTTAAGGAGGAAAGGAGTAAACGGTTATGCCCCAGTTCACTTATGTAGCCAAGGACACCTCGGGTCAAATTGTACGCAATACGGCGGAAGCCGAGAATGAGCGGGCTTTAGTCCAACGCTTGCGGGCGCAAGGTTATTTCGTTACCGAGGTTAAAAAAGCCAAAGGGCCGGCCGCGGCAGCGCCGGCGCGCGTCCCTGCTAAGCAGGAGGCTAAGCCTTTGTTTGCTGGATTGGGCCGGGTGAAAGGGCGGGACCTGGCGGTTTTCTGCCGTCAGTTTTCCACCATGATTAACGCGGGGGTTTCCCTGGTGCGTTGCTTGACCGTCCTGGAAGAGCAGTCGCCCAGTTATAAATTAAAGGAAGTCATCCGCGACATTCAAGCCAAAGTAGAAGCCGGGGAAATGCTCTCTACCTCTCTGGAATCCCATCCCCGAGTTTTCTCCAACCTGTTTGTGGGTTTGGTAAGGGCCGGTGAAGTAGGCGGTGTCTTAGACGAATCTCTGCAGCGGCTGGCTGACTTCTTGGAAGCCGACCAGGAACTCCGGCGTAAGATTAAATCCTCCATGACCTACCCGACGCTGGTTCTGTTTGTCGCCGTGGGCATCGTACTGTTCCTGATGACCTACATCCTGCCCAAGTTCATGAAACTGTTCGAGGACCTGGGAGTAGAAGAGTTCCCTCTGCCCACCCTCATTCTGAAGAACATCAGCGACTTCCTCATCCAGAAGTGGTGGATAGCCTTTATTGGAATAGTGGCCTTTGTCGTTGCCTTTGGCAAGTACAAGCGGACCAAAACCGGCAAGCGGCATTGGGACTGGTTCAAACTGAAAGTGCCGGTCTTCGGCAAGTTGAACCACAAGATTGCCCTGGCCCGTTTCTCGCGCACCTTGTCCACTTTGCTGACCAGCGGGGTGCCCATCTTGAACGCCATGGAGACAGTGGCCGGTACGGTGGACAATGACATCATCGCCGACGCCGTCATGAAGGCCCGAGCCAGCATTCGGGAGGGTGAGGCTATCGGACCACCTCTGGCGGAAAGCGGCTACTTCCCGCCCATGGTTGTGCAGATGATTTCTATTGGAGAGGAAACCGGTGCCTTGGACCAGATGCTGGCCAAAATTGCGGACTTCTATGAGAGCGAAGTGGCTGCAGCCCTGGAAAGTTTGACCGCCGCCCTGGAGCCGGTGATGATTGTGATGCTGGGGTTCATCGTCGGGTTCATCGTCATTTCCATGTTCCTGCCCTTGATTGCCATCATTAGCGAACTGAGCGGCAGCGGTTAATTGGGATAGGACTTACGCCGTTGAGAGGAGTTCCTAAGGCAGTCAGAGATGAGGCATGGCCGCCATAAAGGTAGCCCATAGGTGGATGACGGGAGCCGGAAGACCGGCCTAAGGATGAGGGGCGACCGGAGACCGAAGACGGGCAGGAAAGCCCCTGTCTGCGGTCCCCGGTCAGCCAAAAGGTGGTCGGTCTACGAGCAGCCGGTCGTTGAAGCAGGAAGCAGGTTCTAAAGGGGACCTGTCCC
>DTZQ01000095.1 GCA_012961305.1 Armatimonadota bacterium
CCGAGCCCCTTTAGAACCTGCTTCCTGCCACTTTTTGCCTGACCGGAGACCGGGGACGGGGAACCGGTCTTCGGTCTCCGGTCTCCTGTCTCTTAACCCATTGGTCCTCACTGGTCATTATCTTACTACATTGTTGAACAGTTGTAAACCTTGCATCCTCCGAATCCTCTGCGGTGAAGGGTAAGTACTTTATAATACAACCGGCCCATTTTGTCAAGGGCTACCTCTTCCCGGCAGTCGTCAGCGGGCCTTGACGAAAATCCCGAAAGGTGCTACATTATATCATAGGAACTGCCTTAGGGCGAATTGCTTACCCGTTGAGCGGGATTTCCCCATCCCGCCCTTAGCCTCGAAAGGTGCTACATTATCAGGGAAACTGCTTCCTGGCAAATGGGAGGAGTAAAATGCAGTATCGTCGTTTGGGCAAGACGGATTTACAGGTCTCGGTAATTGGCTTTGGGGCTATCAAACTGCCCGGCATTTCGGCTGAGGAAGCAAGCGCGGCGTTGAACCGGGCTTTGGACTTGGGCATTAACTTCGTTGACACTGCCCGGAATTATCGCGACAGCGAGGAGAAAATCGGTCGGGCTTTATCCGGCCGGCGGGAGGAGTTCTACCTGGCAACCAAAACGGGCAAACGGGACGCGGAAGGAGTCCGCGCCGATTTGGAGACCAGCCTGCGGGAACTGCGCACCGAGGTCATTGACCTGTACCAACTCCATTCGGTCAGTTCGCCAGGCGAATGGGAGAAAGTAATGGCCCCCGGAGGGGCCTTAGAGGCGGTGGTCAAGGCAAAAGAGGAGGGGAAAATCCGCCATATAGGTATTTCCATTCACCGCGCATTGAACGTGATGCGGGAGGCCATCACCTGCGACGAATTTGAGACGGTCATGCTGGCCTACAGTCCCCTGGACCAGGAGGGAGTGGCCGCGGAAATCCTTCCCCTGGCCAAAAAGCACGACTTAGGGGTAATCGTCATGAAACCCCTCTCCGGCGGGCTGTTAGCCACCCCTCAGCCGGAAGGAAAACCCCGTCGTCCCGGCCCTGACCCTCTGGTCGTGGGTTCGCTGCACTACATCATTTCCAATCCTAACGTGTCCGTGGTCATTCCGGGAATGCAGAGCGTCCGAGAGGTCGAAGAAAACGCCCCGGTGGGGGACCGGCCCGAACCCATGACTGCAGAGGAGCGGGCAGAGTTGTTCCGGGCCCTCGGTTCCCTGGGGAGGGAATTTCGCTACGGGCAGGTTTGCCTGCGCTGCGGGTATTGCCAGCCTTGTTCGCAGGGCATACCCATCCCCGAAGTTTTCCGGGCCGTGGACATGTACCGCAGTTATCCGGAGGAACTCAAAGGGCTGGCGGTGGAGGTTTATCGAAAATTGGAAGTCAAGCCGACGGAGTGTGTGGAGTGCGAGGAATGCATCCCCAAATGTCCGGCGGGATTGGAGATACCCACTCGCCTGAAGGAGGCGGTGGAACTTTTCACCCCCCTGATGTAATCCGGGGGTTGACCTCTGGCCTATCGCTTATGGACTTAGGGGCGACCTGATGTGTTTTTCCCCTCGGGGGCAGATGCGCAGGTTTGCCCCTGCGGATTGAGCACG
>DTZQ01000096.1 GCA_012961305.1 Armatimonadota bacterium
CACCCTTACCCCGGCGCCAAAGCACCGAGGCGGTTTGCTTTCTGTGGCACTTTCCGTCGGGTCGCCCCGCCTGGGTGTTACCCAGCGTGCTGCCCTGGGGAGGCCGGACTTTCCTCGCACGTGCCCTGGCACGTCCGCGACCACCCAGCCCACTCTCCCCTCTCTATTTTACCACAACCTCCCCCAACCGTCAAGCGTGATTCTACGGCCAAGACTTACGCCGTTAGTTCAGTACCTCTCCCAATAGCCTGTCCCTCGCCACCATCCGACAAGAGTTTATACTGCCCTTAGGAGGACTCGCTGACCGTCCGCCGAACAGAAAGGATGTGCCTTAACCAAAGGCCCAGGGGAACGGGAAGGAGAGGGTAGGTTATCATCATGCCTGAACTGCCCTGGTTTGACTGTAACGTTCTTTTCGGCCGGCGAACGACCCCTCGGCCGGAGAGCAACCTGACCGAGGAGCAACTTCTGGAGGAACTGGCTTATGCGGGCATTGGGGAGGCCCTGGTGACCCATGCCTGGGCCAAGGAATACGACCCGCGCCTGGGCAATGAAAAATGTGCGGAATTGTGTGCGGAACATCCGCAATTGACCCCCTGCTACGTTTTGCTGCCTCCCTACACCAACGAACTGCCCGCAGGTTCTGCCCTGTTGGACTACCTGCGCGAGGGGGGGGCGCGGGCAGGGCGTCTATATCCACGCCTGCACAATTACGGGTTGAACGAGACTTGGTGTGGCACCCTGCTCAGCACCCTGGCCGAAGCCGGGGTGCCGGTGTTGCTGGACTTAGACCAAACCAACTGGACGGAAATTGACCGCCTCCTGCGAGCCCATCCTACGCTGAACCTAATCTTGCTGCGGGTGGGTTATCGCATTGACCGGTGGGTGTACCCGTTGTTCGAGCGGTATGCGGGCCTACACTTGGAAACGGCCTTTTACGAGGCTCATGGGGGGCTGGAGATGGTGACCCAACGCTTCGGCGCAGAGCGGCTAATTTTCGGCACCGGCCTGCCCCTGTACGACCCTGGGGGGGCTATGGCTCCCATCCTGTATGCCGCCGTTCCCCCAGAGGCCAAGCGGAAAATAGCCGGTGACAATCTGCGGCGGATACTGTGGCAAGGATAACCGGCGAGGAATTGGGAGGATAATCCATGAACACCATATGGGACACGGTGCGACAGGGACGCATTTTGGAAGGCGAAACCATCATTGACCTGCACGCGCACTTGGGGCCCTGGTACAACTTCCGCATTCCCGGCGACCCCGGGCCGGAGGGCATGATGGCAGCCATGGACACCTGTGGGATTGATAAAGTGGTGTGTGCCCCGCATCTGGCCCTCGCCAACGACGTGGTAGGAGGCAACAACCTCATTGCCGACGTGGTACGTCGCTATCCTGAGAGGTTCCTGGGCTATTGTACCCTCAACCCCCACTATCCCGAGGAAGTTGTGGCCGAGTTGGAGAAGCACATCCTCCAGGGCAATCTGGTGGCCATTAAAATCCACCCCTCGTTCCACCACTACCCGGCCGAGGGGTCCAACTACCGCCCCGTGTGGGAGTTCGCTCAGGAGCACGGACTATTAGTGCTCACTCACACTTGGGACGGCGACGAGAACTGTGCGCCGGGCCGGTTCGTCAAAATTGCCCAGGAGTTTCCGCGGGTGAACATCCTTTTGGGCCACTCCGGGGGCAAGGGGAAGGGAATGGAGGAGGCGTTGGAGGCGGCGGAACAGGCGGACAACCTGTACTTGGACCTGACCGGGTCTCAACTGCCCCGGGGCGTATTGGAGGCGGCAGTGAAGCGCATTGGGGCGGAGCGCATCTGCTTTGGCACGGACCTGCCCTTTGTGGACTGCCGCCCTCAAATCGGCTACGTGGCCTACGCCCGCATCAGCGACGAGGACAAGCGGAAAATATTCGGCCAAAATGCTCTCCGGCTGTTACATCTAAACAAACCTTAGGAGGAACCCCATGCCAGAAGCAAATACTAAGGTCCCCTTTGGCTTTGTGGGCCTGGGACGGATGGGCAGGGGCGTGATTCGCCGCCTGCTGACCCAGGGCCAAAGGGTTGCCGTGTACAACCGCACCCGCGCGCGGACGGAGGAAATGGTGCGGGAGGGGGCCTGTGGGGCCTACTCCCTCCGGGAACTGGCTGACTTGCTCGCTACCCCGCGCCTCATTTGGCTCATGGTGGCTGCCGGCCCCCCCGTGGATGAGGTGCTGTTCGGGAAGGGAGGACTGGTTCCCTGCCTGGAGCCAGGGGACATCCTCGTTGACGGGGGCAACTCCTATTTCCGCGATTCCATGCGGCGGGCCGCGCAGTTGAAGGAGCGGGGCATTTTCTATCTGGACTGCGGCTCCAGCGGCGGTTTGGAAGGGGCAGAGCGGGGTCTGTGTCTGATGGTGGGCGGTGAGCGAGAGGCTTTCGCTCAGGCCGAACCGCTGTTTCGCCTGCTGGCCTGTGAGGGTGGCTATGCCCACGTCGGGCCCAGCGGAGCCGGCCACTTCGTCAAAATGGTCCACAACGCCATTGAATACGGCATGTTGGAGGCCCTGGGGGAGGGGTTTGAACTGCTGCACGCTGGGCCCTTTGCCTTGGACTTGCCCCAAATTGCCCACCTGTGGGCCCACGGAAGCGTCATTCGCGGCTGGCTGGTGGAACTGGTGGCCCGAGCGCTGAGCAAAGACCCTCACCTGGAGGGCATCACCGGCTACGTGGGCGGAGGGAGTACTGGCCGGTGGGCCATTGAGGAAGCCTGGGATGCCGGAGTCCCCTTCCCGGTGGTTGCCCTCTCCTACGCCCTGCGGCACCGTTCCCGCCAGGAGGATACCTTCGCGGGCAAAGTCGTCGCTGCCCTGCGTCGCGAGTTTGGCGGCCACGAAGTGGTTGCCGCCACTGGTCGTTCCAGCCAGGAGATTTAGGCCCCTCAACGATGGCTTTGGACTTGCGGGGCTAATTATGGAAACACCGCTAATCCTGACCTTAGACTTGGGCACTTCGTCCGTGCGGGCCTTGCTTTTCGACGGACGGGGCCGTCACTTGGAGGGGATGCAGGCCAGTCGCGAGCACATCCCGCGTACCACTCCCGACGGTGGAGCGGAACTGGACGCCGATGAACTGGTGGAGCGGGCTCTGGCCTGCGCGGAGGAGGTGCTCCAGCGGGCGGGAAAGTGGCAGCGGGAAATCGCAGGGGTAGCGGTGTGTACTTTTTGGCACAGTTTCCTGGGGGTAGATGGAGCAGGGCAGGCGGTCACTCCCATCTACCTGTGGGCCGATACCCGCAGCGCGCGGGAGGTCGCCGAACTGCGGACTCGGTTGGACGAAAGGGCGGTCCACGCCCGCACCGGTTGTGTTTTCCACACCAGTTACCTGCCGGCGCGGCTCCTTTGGGTGCAGCGAACTTTCCCCGACCTGAGCCGGCGGGTTCGCCGCTGGTTGTCACCGGGGGAGTACTTGTTCCTGCGCCTGTTTGGAGAGCCTCGCTGCAGTTACTCCATGGCTTCCGGCACAGGGCTGTTCGACCAGAACCGCCTGGATTGGGATGAGGAAGTTCTGTCCGCTGCGAAGGTGCGCCGGGAGCAGTTGTCGCCGCTGGTAGACGTAGATGCACCGGCCAAGGGACTGCGGGGCAAATTCGCCGCCCGACTGCAACCCCTGCGCAAAGTTCCCTGGTTTCCGGCCGTGGGCGATGGTGCGTGCAGCAACTTGGGCTGCGGCTGTGTGTCCCCGAAACGGGCGGCCTTAATGATAGGCACGAGCGGGGCGATGCGCGTGCTGTTCACCTCCGGCCAGGCCCGACCACCCTGGGGAGTTTGGTGTTACCGGGTTGACCGCCGTCGGTTCCTGTTGGGTGGGGCTTTGAGCAACGGCGGTAACTTGCTGGTCTGGATGCAAAACACGTTCCGGCTGGAGCCAGAGGAAAGAGTGGAGCAGGAATTGGCCACCTTAGAGCCCGATGCTCACGGCCTCACCGTGCTGCCCTTTCTGGCTGGGGAGCGCAGTCCCGGTTGGGCCCCAGAGGCCCGGGCGGCCATTGTGGGCTTGCGCTGGCACACCCGCCCCATAGACATCCTGCAAGCGGGGTTAGAAGCGGTCGCTTATCGGTTTGCCCTCCTCCACGAACTTCTGCGCTCCGCCGGGTCGGAAGTGCGGGAAATCATCGCTACGGGAGGGGCTTTGCTGCGCCTGCCCGTGTGGATTCAAATCCTGGCCGACGTGCTGGGTCAGCCGGTCACCGCCTCGGCGGAGCCGGAGGCTTCCAGCCGGGGAGCCGCGCTGCTGGCTTTAGAGGCTTTGGGAGTGCTGCCCGACCTTCGGGAGGTCCCGGCGGCCCTGGGCAAGACTTACTGGCCGAACCCCGAAAGTCAGGCCCGGTATCAGCAGGCCAAGGAACGGCAGCGGGAACTGTATTCGCGTCTGATCGGCGATTGACGCTGAGGCGGGGATATGATACAATGGGGACGAGGAGAGATGTGTTCCGGAGGTTAAGCGGGAGACTGCCTAAATGCCTAAACGGGTCGAACACGAAGCCAAGGCCGAAGCCAATGAACGTATTGCTGCTCCCAATGCGCCTTAGACCGGCAAAGAGAGGGCCTTATGCGGGAAGCGGTTTTTGCCACTAATTTCACTGCGGTTGATTGGGTGATTGTGGCCCTGTATCTGAGCATGTCGGTGGCCATTGGGCTGTTTGCCAATCGATTCATCGCCCGCCTGAGCGACTACTTGGTGGCCGGGCGGGGGCTGAAAATCTACTTAGCCGTGGCCACCATGACCGGCACCGAATTGGGGTTGGTGACGGTCATGTACAATGCGGAGCAGGGTTTTATCGGTGGATTCGCTGGGTTCCATATCGGGGTGGTGTGGAGCCTCGCCTGCCTGGCCGTGGGGCTGACCGGCCTCATCGTGTACAAACTCCGGAAGGCCCGGGTGATGACCATCCCGGAATATTATGAACAGCGGTTCGGCAAGCGCGTGCGCTGGCTGGGGGGAGTGGTGTTGGCCTTTTCAGGCATTTTGAACATGGGCCTGTTTCTGCAGGCCGGCTCCCGGTTCGTCATCGGAGTGACCGGGCTGGAGCCTGGCTCGGCAGCGGTGAAGTGGGTGATGACACTTATGCTCCTTTTGGTGCTCCTCTACACCACCCTTGGGGGCATGGTTTCCGTAGTCATCACCGACTACCTGCAGTTCGTGGTCCTGAGTGCGGGTATGGCGATTATTACCGTACTGGCCACCACTCAGGTGGGTTGGGAGAACCTCTTCCGCGTCCCGCTGGAGCACTTGGGAGAGAGAGGCGCTACCTGGTTTAACCCCCTGGCCAGCCAGGAGTACGGCCTGACCTACCTGATTTGGATGGTGTTCATCTCCCTCTCCGCGGTGACCCTGTGGCAGTCAGCAACCCTGCGCGCCCTGTCGGCCCAAAGCCCTCAGGTGGCCCAGCGCCTGTATGCCTGGTCGTCCATCACTTTCCTGGCCCGGGTCATTATCCCGATGTTCTGGGGCATTTGCGCCTATGTGTTCGTCGTCCAGAATCCGGTCTTGCGGGAGCGATTTTTCCCTGCTAATCCGGCCCAGGCTTTGAGCAGCCAGTATGCCATGCCGATTTTCCTGGCTAAAATCCTCCCCACCGGGCTGCTGGGCCTGGTAGTGGCCGGCATGATGGCTGCTTTCATGTCCACCCACGACAGTTATCTCCTCTGCTGGAGTGCCGTTCTCACCCAGGACATCATCGCCCCCCTATGCCGCCGTCCCCTATCAGACCGGGCCCGCATTCTCCTGACCCGCATCTGGATTGTGCTTATCGGAGTGTTCCTGCTGATTTGGGGACTGTGGTACGAGGCGCCGGTTAGTCTGTGGAACTACATGGCCGGCACGGGCACCATCTATCTGGCGGGCGCGTTTGCGGTCATCGTGGGCGGACTATACTGGAAGCGGGCCAGTTCGACGGGGGCCTTAATTGCCATCCTTTGCGGTCTGTGTGCGGTGCCGACCATCATCCCAGGAGCCATGGAACGGCTCGCTCTCACGGACAAAGAAATTGCCGTGCTCACTTTCATCCTTTGTGGTGTGGGAATGGTAGTAGGTTCCCTGTTGTTTCCAGATAGGCCGAAGGAAGAGGAGGGCTCATGAAAGGTTGGATGGTACTGTGGCAAGTGGTCTTCTTTGGGGGATGCAGCCTATTTTTCGGCCTCGGCGTGGTAGTCAGCGTGGGAGGCTTTCGCGACCTGTTGGACCTGTTCCGTGAACTTCGCCGCCAGCACCGGGAAATGGGGGAGGATGAACCATGAACCACTATTCCGGACAGAAACGTGGGGGTAGACTGATGGGTTTGTCCTTTGGGGCCGTTGTCTTAGGGCTGATGGTCAGGGCCGAAGTTGGGGGAGCCGGACAGCCTTCCCCCTGGGAGGAGGCCGCCCGCCACGCCGAAGCCGCTCAGGAGGCTTTCTCGCGCTGCCATCGCTTGCTGTATGCGTGGTGGGAACAGCGCGACCCGGATACGGCCCTGCTGCCCCAGAACTTGCGCAGTCCCGTCTGGACGCCGGAAAACTCCGGGGCCGACCTGTACCCCTTCTTGGTCCTGAGTGCCTATTTCACCGCCCCGGCCATGCTGCCCGATTTGCTGGTCACCCTGCGGCACGAAATCGCCTTCACTACCCGCTTAGAACATCTGCCCGATGCCTACTCCCTGACCCAGCACCGCTTCCTGCGCTCGGAACTGAACCTGTCCCGCCTCATCTTCGGCGCCTCGGAGTACGCCAAAGACGGCCTGCTGCCGATGAGCGAAGTAATGGGCCGGGGGGTGTGGTTCGAGCGGATGCGGGAAATAGTGGACGACATCTTCGCCCACGCGCCGGTGGAAACGGACTACGGTCGCCTGCCGGCCGCTGATACCGAGGTCAACGGAGAGATGCTGCAGGTCCTCTCCCGCCTGTTCGCGGCCACCGGCGACCGGCAGTACTTGGAATGGGCGGAACGCATTGGCGATGCCTACTGCCTGGAAGTGCTCCCCCGCAGCGGCGGACTTCCGGCCCATCGCTGGGATTTTGCCCAGCATCGGGCGGTGCGGGACGTGCTGAGTTTGAACGACCACGGCAACGAAATCATCGGAGGTCTGGCCGAACTGTTCCTGGCGGTGAAACGTGCTGACCCGGACAAGGCGGTCGTTTACGAACCTCCCCTGCGCCAGATGTTCGACACCCTCCTGCGCCTCGCTCGCAACCCCGACGGCCTGTGGTTCGGAACCCTCGAACCTTCCACCGGCAAAGTGCTCAACGAACGCACGCCGGACACCTGGGGCTACGCCCTGAGCGGGGTGTACTCTTTCGGCCTGGCGACAGGCGAGGAGAAATACTGCGCGGCCGCCGAGCAGGCCCTGCGGAACTTGAACCAGCCGGCCTATCAGGAGTGGGGCGGGGCAGATGCCTTTGCCGATTCCATCGAAGGGGCCCTGCTGCTGCTCAACCGCCTGCCCGTGCCGGAGGGGTTCGCCTGGCTAAAGGTGGTGGCCCCTCGGTTTTTGGCCAAGCAGAGGGAAGATGGTATCGTGGAGGGCTGGCACGGAGACGGCAACTACGCCCGCACAGCCCTGATGCTGGCCCTGTACCACACCCAGGGGACTTACCTGCGCGACTGGCGGGAGGACGTGCGCTTCGGCGCCGTAGAGCGCGAGGGACAACTGTACCTGTACTTGCGGACGGAGAAGGATTGGACCGGCCGCCTCTGCTTCGACCTGCCGCGCCATCGGGAAATCCTACGCCTGCCAGTGGACTATCCGCGACTGAACCAGTTCCCGGAGTGGTTCACCGTAGAACGGACGGGGCTGTACCAAGTGGCCATCGTGGAGGGGGAAAAGGCCGTGTGGGATGCCACTCCGGCCGGGCTGTGGCTGGGAGAGGAACTGCGGCGGGGTCTGCCTTTGACCCTGCGGGCCGGAGAGCCGCTCCGCCTGCTGGTGAGGCCCTACTTAACCCCGCCCTACGGCATCGGCGTCCTGGAACTGAGCGGCCCTCAGGCCTACGGCACCGCCGGGCCGGTGGAATACCACTTCACGGTACGCAATTTAACCTCCGAGCCGCGCTCAGTGCGATTGGAGTCCGATTGGGGAGAACTCAGCCTCACAGCGGTGGAACTGCCGGCGGAGGGCGAGCAAAGCGTCGTGCTGACCGGCACGCTGGAGGCGGACCGCACAGTTACCCTCACCGCGCGCCCATCGGAACCCTGGCGCTGGGCGAAACTACGCGTGCACCTCCTGCGCGACGAAAAGTTGGTCGGCTTCGTGGATTGCGAGGGGGAAACCTATCGGGGGGAGACCTATTACTGGACGGGTCGAGGGCCGATAGAATACACTCTCCCGGCGCGGCCGGGGAAAGCCCATCAACTGCTGCTGCGCTGGGGGGCGAAAAACGACCTGCGGCGAGGGAAGGTCATCGTCAACGGTCGAACTTTCCCGGTGGAACACGGCGGCTACGACGGCTACGAATGGATAACCATAGACCTTCCAGCGGAGTTAATCACCGGGAACACCCTTACCGTGCGATTGGAGGCCGAGGAGCAGAGGAAGGGCGCGCCCTTCGTGGCCGAAATCCGTTTGCGTGTGCCGTGAGGAAAGGTTTCTCTTTAGCGTTTGGAAGTTTGACAGGGGAGGGAGAATGGAATATAATAGCCCAAAGGGGGTAACTGTTCAGGCAGTCCTGCGGGGAGGGTTGAGTAATTACCAAAGGAGAAAGAAATGACCCACCGAAAAGTTTGGCTGGGAACGTTAGTACTTCTGCTCAGTCTGACAGGGGAGCAAGCGGTTTGGGCGGGGGAAACCTCTGAGCGGTTTGTGGTCAAAGGGCAGGATTTGACCGATTTGACCCCGGAGGAACTGTGGCGCAAATCGGATGAGTTCTTCCACGAAGGCGACTACGAAAGTTGTGTGCGTATCGAGCGAAGGATTATCGAACTGGACCCGCAGGACACGGAGGCCTACGCAGTCGCTGCTTGGCTGCTGTGGAGTATGGAGCGCAACGAGGAGTGCATCGCCCTGCTGGAAAAGGGCATCCGGGCTAACCCCGACAACTACCACCTCTACTTTGAACTGGGCTTCCACTACGTTAATCACCTGAACGAGTTTGACAAGGGCATTCCCTATCTCGAGCAGGCGGTGCAACATCCGCCCTATCCGCCCTACGTAAAAAGGGCCCTGGCCCATGCTTACCGCAATAACGGCGAGTACAGTCGTTCCGTGGCCACCTGGCTGGAAATGCGCCGGGAGCAGCCTGGCCCGGTGGTGGAGCACAACTACCGGCGCGCGCTGCAACTGGCCGTGCGCAGCGATTCCTTGGCCCTGAGCGGCGGGGTGCTGATAGGGCCAGCCAACGCGGAACGGCAGCCAGTGCGGCTGAAAGTAGAGGAGATTGACCGCGATGGAGATGCCCTGGTCGAGGAGCGGCAAGTGTTCTTGGAAGCCCCCACGGACCGCGATGGGGAACCCGATTACTTGGTCCTGTATCAGGACTTGAACGGGGACGGGGAGGCAGACAGTTGGCGCTGGATGGTCACCGACGCTGATGACGATGGGGCCTTTGATACCGACGGCGACGTGTGGATTGCCGACACCGATGCCGATGGAATCGCCGAGTACCGTCAGGCCTTTCAGGATTTCAACGCCGATGGCCGGGCCGAGTACAGTTTGGTGTTCCCCAACCTCCACCGCCCCCCCGAGGCACCGGTGGGGTTCGTGAGTCCTGGCCGGCCGGGGAGCCCCTGGACGCAATGGTTGCAGTACGACCCCCAGGGGCTTTTCTACGGCTGGACGGGAAAGGAATGGCGCCCTCCCCCCCGCGAGGAGCCGGCGGTGGGAGAATGGCGTTGGGAGGCTGGTTCGCAGCGGGCAAAGGAACAGGCGGCCTTTCCCTCAGCGGCAAATGCCCCAGGGAAAGTCATCACCGCGGCCACCTGGGAGGCGGGACGGGTACGGGCGAGCATAAGACGGCCCGCGGGAGTGGATTTCGTCCTGCTCACCCTGGTGGCCCCTCGGGCCGCCGCCCGGCCCGTGCTGTGGCAGGGGTACATGCCCTTGGGCCAGGCCCAATGGGAAGTGGACATCCCCGTCCCGGCGGCCCGTTTCCTGTTCCCTGGCCCCGTTGTCCTGACCCTTTTTGCCCAGGATGAGCGTGGCCAGTTATTGGACACCCGGTCGGTGGGCGAAATTGTCCTCGTCCCCGACCTGTTCGCGGCCCCGGCCTGGTACGAAATCGGCCTGGCCTCCCCAGACAATCCCTTCAACGGAGAATTCATCGCCGGCCAGTACCGCCTCCGTCCCCCGGTGTTCACCTCCGACGCGGAGAACGCGCTTACTTACGTGCTGGTCCTGCGCGATTTCGTCACCGGCGAGGAGAAAGAAGTCTTGCGACAGGAATTGGAGCCCGGCCCGGCCGTGTACAATGGGCCTCGCGATTGGGGTGCGGATGTGGCCTACCGCAACTTTGTCCTGACCTTAAACCCCGACCAATTGGCTCCAGAGCGCTATTACGTGCCCGTGCAGCGACTTTTCCGCGGCGAGGCGCAGGTGGACGAGAAGGTCAGCGAAACCCACGTATTAGTGCGGCGGGGAGAGGAAATTGTCCTTCGGCCTCGGCCTACTTGGCAGGAAGTAGAACGCCAACCGCCCTACGAGCCTTCTGACTTCCGCATCGCAGGGCGAGGAGTGGGCTTGTGGAATTTGGCAGAGGGCGGTGCAGGCTGGGAGGACGAAGGGCCGCAGGGCTTTTCGCACCTGCGAGCGGCGGCGAAGCGGCTTGGTTTAGTACCCCGGGCCATGCCCGAAATTACGGCCCAAACCCTCCAAGAGGTGCACGTGCTGGTAGTCCTCGCTCCCAAGGACGCACGCCGGCCTACTTACGAGGAAGTAGAAGCGGTGGTGGAGTGGACTAAGGAGCAGGGTTCTGTGCTACTTCTGGGTGGGCCGGCTGACCTCTGTGCGCAGAATGCACTCAACCGTCTGGCAAGTGAGTTCGGCTTGGCTTTTGCGCCGGAGCGGTTGGCCCCGCCCGACCAAGTGCGCCGGTTCGCTCCTCTGCCCAAACTGCCGCTGTTTGACCGCCTGCGGGTCTTAGACTTGCCTGACCCCGGAGCGGTGATTCCCGCTCATCCCCACCAGCGGCTGCTGCTAACCGCTGGAAAGGCCGTATTAGCGGTAGGAGAGGAGGGGAAGGCCATAGCCTTGGGCAGTGTAGCCTTCGCCAACGCCTACCTTGAGCGGGCGGACAACAAACTTTTGGCCCTCCGCCTGCTGGACTTTCTGGCGGCTCGTACCCTGCCGCGACGCGCATTTCCCGGCCCTCTCAGACCCGGTGAGCCGATGGAACCGCCAGCGACCTGAGGGCATCTTCGTTGCGGGCGGGAGAAGTGGGGTTCAAAGGGGAAAGCCATGTCCTACTCTCAGCAGACAGGCCGGTTCGGAAGGACCCTAAGGGTGTTGTTGGTGGCCGGATGGGGATTGGGGGGAGGGGTCGGGGGACTGTCTGGGGTCCCGCTTGCCGGGGAGGCAACCGCTTTGATAGCAGCCCTCCAAAGCGATGACGTAGCCGTGCGGTGGGAAGCCCAACAGAGGCTGGTCAAGCAGGGAGAGGTCCTGGTCGAACCGGTGCTGCAGGCCCTGCGGGAGGCTTGTCTGCAAGAGGGTTCCTCGGCGGTGCAAGCCCGGTTGGTGAAGGCTTTGGAGGCCCTGGGCAGCCTGGCGGGCGAGGCCGTACATAACTCTTACCTGCTCAGCCAGCATCCCGCCAAGCGACGGGGGCTCTTGACCGCGCTGTGCGCGGTGGCCGACTGGCGGGCAGTACCAGCGCTGCGAGCCGCATTGCAGGAGGAGGAAATTTGGACAGAATCTCCCTCCCTCTTTCAACGGTTGGCCCAGACGTTGGCCGATTTGCACGATGAGGAGGCTGTTCCCCTGCTTCGTTCCCATTTGCAGCATTCCTCCCCCGAGGTTCGGACAAGCGCGGCCCAAGCCCTGGGCCAACTGGGCTCCCTTTCCGCCCTGGCCGCCCTGCACGATGCCTTAAGGGATTCTGACCCCTCCGTGCGCCAGGCAGCAGCAATGGCGCTGGGAAGGATGGGAATCCAAGCCGCCAGCACCGAACTGGCTGCGGTTTTAGAGCGCGACCCCGCGGTAGAAGTGCGTCGGGCCGTGGCTTGGGCTCTGGGCCGATTGAGCGACCGCCAGATGGTAGCCTCACTTCTAAAAGCCGCCCAACAGCCAGCCTTGATGGCAGTTGCGCTGCAAGCCTTGGGAGACTTAGGGGCCCCGGAAGCAGTCGAAATGGCCCAAGCGGCTTTGCAGTCGCCGGAGGAGGCCGTTCGGGCGGCGGCGGCCTATACCCTGGGTCGTCTGCAAGTGGAGGCGGCTGCTGAACCCCTGACCGTACTGCTGACCCAGGACACTCCCCGCGTGCGAGCCAGGGCCGCTGAGGCCTTGCTGCGGTTGAACGCTCCCGCAACCCTCTTACCCACGCTGGAGTATTTGCAAACGGTGGCTGCCCAACTGTCCCCGGAGCAGCCGTTGGCTGTTCGTTTGGAGGCGGTGCGCACCTTGGGCCAGTTCCCCCTGCCGCAGGCAGGGGCCGTTTTGCAACCCCTGCTCCACGACCCCCATCCCGACCTGCGAAGGGCAGCGGCGGAGGCGCTGGGCCAAATGGGCATAGAGGCCGCCATAGCCCCACTGTTGGAAGCCCTCGCTGACCTCTACGGGCCGGTCCGTCGGGCGGCCGGCAAGGCTTTAGTCGCCATAGCCCAGTCGCCCGCCTTGCGATTAGCGGTAGTAGAGGCCCTTAAACAGTGGTTGGGGCAGAACTCTGGCCGGGGATTTTTCGAAGCCCTACACGCCCTGTTGGAGTTGCAAGTTACTACTGACCCGGTTCCAACCCTCCGGCAGCACGCCCAACAATGTCTGTTGCCCCTGGAGGTACGAACCGGCTCGGTCGTGGAGGCCCGCCCTGAGTATCACTGCGAAATTGACTGGGGCCGGGCAGCCGTGCGGGCTAATGGGTTGGGCATACCCCCGCCAGGTGTTACTCCCCCGCGCAGCCGCATGCTTGCCCAACGTATTGCTGTTGCTGACGCCATCCGCAACCTCACCGCCTTGCTCTACGGCATCCAGAGGGAGGAACAAGCATGGCTTCCTCCCCATCGCATTCTGCGCCAAGAAGCCACTGCGGGCGGGGCCTGGGAGGTGACGATAGAAGTCTCCCTGCTTGCCTTGCCCCTTAAAGTTCTGCAGCGATTCTGTGAGCCAATGAGGGGAGCCCCCTTGGTCATCAGGGAAGGAATCGCTCCTACCTCCCCTCCCTCTAAGGAGAATCCACCGACGGGCGTGGTCATTGACACGCGGGGGATGGGAGTGCGCGGTTCCCTGGGTCCGCAAATTGTGGACCTGCAGGGGCGCAGCATCTGGAGAACTGACCAAATTTATGGCCTTTACCATGCCAATCTGGACTCCGCCATAGGGCCCTATTCCCGAGCCGGAGAACACCCCTGGATAATAAGGGCCGTGGGGCGGCGTGGGAAAACGGGAGCGGTGGTGCGGCTGGAGGAAGCGGAACTTTTGCGCCGAGACCCGCACCTGCAAAGGCTGCTTCGGACCCAGCGGGTGGTGTTCCTCCTCGAGGAAATCACCGCGGAGGAGGTGCTTTTGGAGTGAGGGAGAGCGAAGAATGACTGAACGCACTTATTGGGAGGTGGACGTGGAGGTGGACGACCTGGCCGACGAATTGCTCTCTTGGTTTCGGCGGGGTGGGTTCCAAACTCAGGACTTCGTGGAGGGCCAGGCCATCGTCTTGCAGGCCCGCAAGACCAGTTGGCTTCGTGCCATCTCCGGCCTGAACCTGGCCCTCACCGTACGCCTGGTGCCCCTGGAGGAGGGGCTGCGGGTGGAAGTGGGAGCAGGAGAATGGATAGATAAGGCCGTAGGTGGGGCCTTGGGCGTGCTGGTGGCCTGGCCGTTAGCGGTGACTACGGGCATCGGACTGGTGCAGCAAAGTCAACTGCCCCAGCAGGTCCTCGACTTCATCGAGGGCTACGTGTACGCCAGACGTCGGCCTCGACGCGGGCCGAGGCGCGAAGTTAGCCGGTGGGAGGAGGAGTGGCCGGCGGAGGAGTTGGACGAGGAAGAGGAAAGTCCCTTTGCTTCCGCCTGGGAAGAACTGGCGGCCTTTGACGCTGCCCTGCGGGAAGCCAGAAAGGAAGCGGGTAAAGAAGAACCGAAAGAGAGGGAAGAAGAGTAGAAAGGATGGGCAGAGGGCAGAGGACGAATAACCGCTGGCGGTTGGTGTTCCTCGTTCTGTGCCTGCTGCTCAGGGGAAAGGAAACCGCTTGCGCTCCGTCGTCTACCGCTTACCCCCCGTTGATTGCCCCGGGGGAAGGAAGGAGGGAACGGTGGCCCGTATCCCTGGGAGCAATGGTAAACTCGTCGCCGGCCTTAGGAGACTTGGACGGGGACGGACGGCTGGAAACGGTGGTGGGCGACCGAGACGGTTGGGTACATGTATTGCAAGCGGATGGGCAACCCGCTGCTAATTGGCCGCAGAAGACCGGCGGAGAGGTGTTTGGGGCCCCAACGCTGGGGGATGTGGACGGAGATGGACGGGAGGAAATCGTCGTCGCCTCCCGCGACGGGCGGGTGTACGTGTGGCTAAGAGAGGGCACGCTGCTTCCCAACTGGCCCCAGAAAGCCGAGGGCGCCATAATTGCCGCCCCTACCCTGGCCGACGTGACGGGCGATGGCCGCCCGGAAATCTTAGTTGGCACTACCGCAGGACGATTTTACGTGTGGCAGGCCGACGCTCAGCCCCTCCCCGGCTGGCCACAGGAGGTAGGGGCCAGCGTGCAAACCTCCGCTGCGGTGGGCGATGTGACCGGCGATGGCCGCCCGGAAATCACGGTTACCTCTGCCGACCACCGCTGGCACCTGTGGTCTGCCGATGGCACCCCCTTGCCCGCCTGGCCCCGCCAGTTGGGCCAAGCCTTTTTCCCTTCTCTGTCTTCCCCCGTGCTGGCCGATTTGGATGGCGACGGGCGGCTGGATTTGGTGGTGGGTACTAATGCGGGGCAGGTGTTGGCGGTGCGGGCCGACGGTACTTTGCTGCCGGGCTGGCCCGCAGCGGTGGAGGGGGAAGTGGACGCCACGCCGGCCGTGGGTGACTTGGACGGAGACGGGCGGCCCGAGGTGGTCTTGGGCACCTTGGGCCCAGCGGTTTATGCTTGGCACGCGGACGGAACGCCAGTGGCCGGGTTCCCGGCCAAGGTCGGCCAGTGGGTGCGCTCCTCGGCGGCTCTGGTTGACGTAGACCGCGATGGGCGGCTGGAAATCCTGGTCGGCGCGGACGATGGACGGGTGTACGGCTGGCGGAGCAATGGCACTCCCTTGGCCGGCCTGAACTGGCAAACCGAAGGGCGGCTCACCGCCTCGCCGGCCGTGGGCGATGTGGACGGAGATGGCCGGCTGGACGTGGTCATCGCTGACAGCAAGGGGTCGCTCTACCGCTGGCCCGCGCCGGGGGAAACCTACTCCCTGGCGGCATTGGTTTGGCCTACCTTTCAGGGCAACCCGGCCCGTACGGGCGTTTTCATCCCTCCCCAACTAACTGCCGCCACTTACCCCTTTCCTGCCGGGCTGCACTTCCTTTCCCTTCCTTTGGAACCGGGCAGAAAGCCGCCGGGGGAAATCCTGGGCGCCCCGGAGAAACTGCGCTGGGCTCGCTGGTCACCGGGCGAGGAAGGGTATCGCCTCTATGACCCTGCTGCTCCCGACCCCTTCCTCAACTTGCAGGCGGGCACCGGCTACTGGTGGCGAACCTCGGAGCCGCGCGAGGTGCAGGTGTTGGGCCGCTCGGAGGGAAACACTGCCCTCCTGCCGCTGGAGCCAGGCTGGAATGCCCTGGGCGTGCCCTTCTTTGCGACGGTGGAGTGGGACTGGGAGGAACTGCAAGTCGTGGCTGAGGGAGCAACCTTTGCCCTGCGGGAGGCAGCCGAGCGGGGCCTCATCGAACCCTATGCCTGGGGCTGGAACGCCGGACAGGAGGAGTATTTCCTGGTCTGTGACCCTCAGGTGGTGCCGAGCGTGGTAGGCCATCTGGAACCCTGGCAGGGCTACTGGGTGAAAGCCCATCGCCGCATCGCCCTGAGGCTGCGCCGACCGATTAAAGGTAGGGTGACACCCCCCTGTCGCCCGTCTCCAGGGAGGCCAGAACCCCCTCAGTGGGTCCTGGAACCCTGGGTTCTGACCCTTGAGGCCGGGGGCAGCGGGTGGCGGGAGAGGGTACAACTGGGCCTTGTGAAAGGCCAAACGGGACTGCAAGCGGAGATACCACCTCCCTCGCCCACGGCTCCGTCGCGCCATTTGGTGCTGTGGGTGAACGGGCGAAGGGAACCCTTAGCCTGTGACCTGCGTCCTCTGAGTGCCCCTCCCTGGCGGTGGCAGGTGGAGGTAAGGACCGAGGAAGCAGTGAGCCTTCGCTGGCCGCGCCTGGGAAGAGAACTGCCGGGCCGCTTGCAGGCCCAAATCACCGACTTGAACACGGGGAAAGGTTATCTCCTGCCCCCTATCTCCCATCTGTCCCTTCCCCCCGGCCAGCATCGTTTGGAGGTGGAAATTGCCCCCCGAAGAGACCCGCCGCTGCAATTGACCCGAGTGCAGGTGAAATCCCTAAGGGGCCGGGAAGTAATGATAAACTACCTGCTGAGCGGCGAAGCCGAAGTTAAGGGAAGGATATGTACCCTGGGTGGTCGTTCCCTGCGCCGGGAGCGCATCCCCGGCCGGGCGGGGGTGAACATCTGGCTCTGGGACGGGCGCGACGGGCAGGGTCGCCCCCTGCCAGCAGGGGTGTATTTGGTGGAAGTGGAGGCGATAGGACTGAAGGGAGGCCGCGTGCGAGTTGAGCGCACGTTCCATTTACCTTAATCCTTTTTGGCCCTTTTGAACTGCATTTCGTACAATTTGGCGTACAGCCCTCCGCGCTGGAGGAGTTCCTCGTGGGTGCCGCTGTCCACGATGATGCCGTTCTCCATTACCAAGATGCGGTCGGCCTTCATAATGGTAGACAAGCGGTGGGCGATGACGAAGGAAGTGCGGCCCCGCATGAGGTTTTCCAGCGCGCTCTGGATGAGGGCTTCAGAGGTCGAATCGAGGGAGGAAGTGGCCTCGTCCAGGATGAGGATACGGGGGTTGCGCAGGATGGCCCGGGCGATGGCCAGCCGCTGCCGCTGTCCCCCGGACAGTTTCACCCCCCGCTCGCCGATTTCCGTGTCGTAATCGTCCGGCAGTTCCATGATGAACTCGTGGGCGTTGGCGGCGATGGCCGCCCGCACAATTTCCTCCTCCGTGGCCTCCGGTTTGCCGTAGCGGATGTTGTCCCGAATGGTGCCGGTGAACAAGTAAGTTTCCTGCAGGACGATGCCGATTTGTCGGCGCAGGGATTGGAGTTTGATTTGCCGCAGGTCGTGTCCGTCCAAGTAGATGGTGCCATAAGTGGGGTCGTAAAAGCGGGCAAGGAGGTTGACCAGGGTCGTTTTCCCCGAACCGCTGGGGCCCACCAGGGCTATCATTTGGCCCGGCTGCACTTCCAAGTTGACGTTTTTGAGCACTAACTCGTTGGGGTCGTAGCCGAAACTTACCCCGTCGAAAACGATGTGTCCGCGAATGTCGGACAGGACAACGGCATCCGGCGCGTCCTGCACGTCGGGCAGGGTGTCCAACACCTCAAACACCCGCTCTACGGCCACCAAAGCCCGCTGAATGACGTCGTTCACCTGTACCAAACGCACCGCCGGGCTGTACAGCATGCCCAAGTAGGCGTTGAACTGAATCAGTTGCCCGATGGTCATCTGCCCGAACAGCACCAACCGGCCCCCGTACCAAAAGACAATGGCCGTGCCCAGGCCAGTCAGAATGCTGGCGATGGTGTACAAAGCCAGGGAAAGGCGGCCCTGGGTGAGCACCAGGCCGTAGTTCTCCCGCAGTTCGCGCACGAACAGCAGGGTTTCGCTCCGCTCGCGGGTGAAGGATTTGACCACTTTGGCCCCGGCAATTTTCTCCTGCAAAACCCCGGAAATCCGCGAGACCTTCTCCCGAATGCGCCGACTGGCTTGCCGGATGCGCCCCCGCCAGATTAGGAAATTGAGCACGTACAGGGGAAACACCAACAGCGCCAAACAGGCCAGTTTCCAGTTCATAACCAGCACGATGACCACGATGCTCACCAGGGTAAAGGAATCGGTGATGAGGTTGACCAGCGTGCTGGTGGCAAGGCTTTGAATGGCCTCCACGTCGTACATCACCCGGGACATTATTCTGCCCGTCTGATGGCGTTCGTAGTAGGCCAGACTGAGTTTCTGCAGGTGCCGATGGAGGTGGTAGCGTAAGTCGAAAATGATGCGCTGGCCCAAATGGAGGATGCGGTAATTGAGCAGGAAGGAGATGCCACCCCGGACGAGGTTGACACCGATGAAGCCCAAAACTATCCAGGTGAGCCAGGCGAACCGACGGTCCGCCATCAATCCGGCAGCAATTTTATCTCGCACCTCGGCGGAAAGGACCTCGTCCAGCAGAAAGCGCACTAACATAGGCCCTACCAGTCCGAGGCCGCTCAGTATAGCCATCAAAAGTACCGCCTGCCCGACCCACCAACGGTATGGCCGCACATAGCCGAGAAACCGGCGAAAAGGGCTCATGCTTGACTATTCCCCTAATTCCCCCCCTGCCACTGCAGGCTTTAAGCCTCCTCCACCCGACTCGCTGCACCCGAAAGAAGTTAAGGGCAACCCTCACTGGTTGCCCCGCAGGGTCCTGTGTCTCTCTCCTCTAATCCCTCCATTGGGATTATAGCATAAAAGGCGCGAAATGTAAAGTATTTTTGCTCCACCGCCGCGGTTTGTGCTCCCCAAGCCCTGGTTTGAAAGGGCAGACAAAACGGGTACAATGGACTGGGAGGGTCAGGAATAAGCGCAGGAGACTGAGGATGATGGAAACGGTGCGCCGGCGGGCGCCGGTAGGAGTGGTGCAGGGAGAGGTTCACGAGGGCCAGAGGTTCCGCTACCTTGAGGAGGTGCTGGGCCACGCGGGAGTGTTTTTCGACTATGTGGCGGCTGACCACCTGCTGCCCGAAGCCTGGGAGCATCAGGTGCTCATCCTGCCGGGAGCCATGCCCCTCTCGGACAGCGCCCAGCACGCCCTTACTTCTTTCGTGCGGCAGGGAGGAGGGCTGTTGGGTCTGGGTGGCACTTCAGGGTTGGACGCAATCTTCGGGGTGCGGGGCGGTGATGAGTTCACCGAGGGTTACCTGCTGGTCAGGGAGGAAGAACACCCGCTCACCGCCGACCTGCGCAGTTCGCTGCACGTTTTCGGCGGGCAAGTGGTGCACGCAGCCGAAGGCACAACTCTGGCCGAGTTGGACAGCGGGGGAGTGGTGGGAGATGCGGTGGTGGTTAATTCCTATGGCGCCGGGACGGCGGTGCTCTTAGCGCCGGAAGTGCTGGGCTCCATTGTGCACA